>JBBSPC010000045.1:0-31968 GCA_038259125.1 Chroococcales cyanobacterium
AAAATCATCAAGGTCGCAAAAAATTTGTGTGATATCTAATCTTGATGCCATCATATAACTAGCTGAGATGCTTAGATTGTCGTTATTCTGAGTTTACATCTCAGCCTTTCTTTTTCCCTAGATTTTCGTCGAACTCACGTTATTTTAATCTCTGTTTGTTCGACGCTCCATCCTAATCCATTAACTTCAGTAGGATGGGTGGCAACTACCCAAAATTCAATTAATATTTGGGCTGTAATTACACATTCGTGTCCTTGAGCTATTAAACTAGCTACTGCATTAACTGCTAAACTATAGCGAGGTGATGCGCGATCGCTTGCTCTTAGTAAAATATTGGTATCTAGTAGATAAAGAGTCACTATTCCCGCTTTAATTTAACTAATCGTCATTGTAAATACTGTCACGAGTTAGAGCGTCATCAGGAAGTCCTGGGCTATCTTGAGGATTATCCGATGCCCATTTAATCCACTCTTTAACTAGTTGTCTTTGCTGTGATTGATTTTCTGTCAAAGATTTTTGCCTCAGAAAATCGACAAAATCTAATACTTCTTGCTGTTGGACTATGCTTAAAGAACGCCACTTATCTATTAATAATTGTTCGCTATTCATTTTTTGGTCAAAAAATAATTTTTTTATTTAAATTATAGGTTTTCTCCAAGCAGTGAGATAACGCTTAAATATCTGGCAACCATTACAGTCTCAACTAAATCCTGCCAATTCCAGGCAAAATAGGTTATCAAGATATATGTTCGCCAAGAAAACAGATCATGCAACTATTGGATCGAGTTCGTTTGGGTTTAGCTGTAGGGGTCGCAAAAACTGTTACAGAAGTAGTGCGATCGCTGCGCTTAGGTGCAGCTTCTGTCCTACCAGGAGAAATATCTCGTCGTCTTCATTCACGTTTACTGCCACTATTATTTGAGCAGGTAAGCAACGGGGTAATCTTGGTAGTAGGGACAAACGGGAAAACTACCACCTCTTTGTTGCTCAAGCAAATTTTAAGCGATCGCGGTTTTGATGTAGTTCATAATTCTAGCGGTGCTAATCTCCTCAATGGCTTGATTACTGCCTTGTTAAACAGCACAGATATGACTGGCAAACTGACCGCTGATTACGCCATCTTAGAAGTAGACGAAAATATTTTGCCCCTGATTTTAAAAGACTGTCAGCCAAAATATATTCTGGCGTTAAATCTCTTTCGCGATCAGTTAGATAGATATGGTGAAGTAGATATAATTGCCCAACGTTGGGGTAAAGCGATCTCACCCTTACCAACAGATACAACTATTGTTTTAAACGCAGACGATCCCACCCTTTCTAGTCTGGGACAAAAACTCAAACAAAAGGTTCTTTATTTTGGACTTAATGAACCAGAATTATATCTTGATGAAATCCCTCACGCCGTTGATTCAATCTATTGTCCTAGCTGTGGACATCTTTTAGATTATCAGGGAGTTTATCTTTCTCATTTAGGAGATTATCATTGTCCTAGCTGTGGTTTTGAAAAAAGCAAAACGTCTTTAGACAGTAAAGAATATCCGCAAATTTTAATCGGAGTTTATAACAAATATAACACTTTAGCAGCAGCTTTGATAGCTAAAGAAATGGGCATTGAAACTAACCATATCTTTGGTACAATCAAAAACTTTAAAGCTGCCTTTGGACGCGCGGAAGAACTAGAAATCGATCACAAACAGGTTCGCATAATGTTATCTAAAAATCCTGTTGGCATGAATGAAACAATCAGGGCAGTGAATAATATTAAAAAGACTGGTAAATCTGAGGTAACACTTTTAGTATTAAACGATCGCATTCCTGACGGTACTGATGTTTCTTGGATTTGGGATGTAGATACCGAAGAGTTGGTTAAGCTAGGAGGAACTCTAATTGTTAGTGGCGATCGCACTTACGATATGGCATTAAGATTGGCTTATAGCTCAGAAGAAATTGAACCCGATAAAACAAATTTTCAACTAGTAGTTAAAGAGAATTTGCAAGAGGCAATAACTACCGCTCTAGAACATACTAATAAAGCAGACACTTTGCATATTATTCCTACTTATTCGGCAATGTTAGAAGTTAGAGAAATTTTAATCGGACGTAAGATTCTTTGAATTTAAGTTACAAGCTGTTGTTAAAGCCTTAAGTGTTAAATCTGCTCTTTATAGAGTTCATGTTTTATACTATTTTTACCATTATTTTTTACTTGATGCATCAAGCTATCTGCTTTTTCAAGCATTTTGTCAACTGAATTTGCTAATTTTATAAAAGTGGCAGCCCCAATGCTAAAGCTTACGTTAAAGGATTTTTCTTTAACTTTAATCATTAATTCTTGTTGTATACGTTTTAAGACTAACTGAGTTGATTCATAGTTTGTTTCAGGTAGTAATAAAGCAAACTCATCACCTCCTAAACGAGCAAAGACATCAGTTTCACGAATACATTGAGTAACTGTGTGAGCAATTAAACATAACAGTTGATCTCCTTTGGCGTGTCCAAACACATCGTTAACTGACTTAAAATTATCTACATCAAAATATATCAGAGTTAAACATCTTTGGTTACGTATACTCTTTTTAGTTTCGGCATACAGCATTTCTATAAAGCAACGACGATTATATATTTTGGTCAAGCTATCAATACGGGCTAGATTTTTTTCTCGTTCATAAGCATTTTTAATAGCCGACATTAAATGAACTACTATTAAAAATACTATCAATCTAACCAGAGCATTCCAGATTAATATGACAGTACTTAAGTCTGTTTTAGCCGCCTTCTCAGCTATGTACCAGCTAAGCGTACAGATAATTGATAATAAAATGCCTGCTTGCTCATCTAAATACTTGGTAACAATCAAGACTGGAACAAGATAACAAATTGACAGATAAATATCGACAGTAATCAAGTAATCAAGTATGCCGATCAGCACAATACTAAATATCCCAATAATCAAAGTGCCACGATTAGAAGTAGGCATAAAACAAAGCAGAGTCTTGATATATATCTTTTTTAGGCAATAGGTTAACTCGATTATCAATATATTATATATAACAACTGTGAATTTATGGTAGCTTATCTGCTCTAAAACTAGAGGATATGAGCAGAAAACTAAACTTCTCAGCTAATAGCTTTTAGCTACGAATAACATCATTACGTACCTCATTACTTATACCAAATCAATAAATGTTTGCGACACATAAAAATAATCTGAGGGTAGGGTGAGCAGTGCCTCGCCCTACAAGGGATCGGTTGCGTTCTTTTTTCTATTTGGTATTAAATCTGCGACGCAGAATTTCTATCTAGTTTCTTGAGTTTCATCGCCTCCATCATTATCATTAGGTTCATTGGGGATTTCACGAGTTTCATCTTCTTCGTCTCGATCTTCAGAAACTTTTTGAGTGCGATCGCTTTGACTGGCTTGAGTAGACCCATTTTCTTGTGAGTTTTTCTTTTCTAATTGAGCTTCTAGGGCGTCATTCATTTCTCCATCCCCGTCACTAGCTTCTGCTATTTGAGTAGCATTATCCCGTTGAGAAATAGTGGGATTGGCTTGATTTTTGATTGATGCTTGTGCTGCTACTCCACCTAAGACGACGGCATTAATTAAGGACGTAGTTAAAATGACTTTAGTTAAAGAGTTCATAAGTGTTCGATTTTTTGTTGGATATCTTACTTTAAAAAATGAATGTCAGGAACTTTGCAAGATTAAAGCAGGAATTATTTATTTATGTTTTTGAGATAACAAAGGCTGAAGGTAAAATTCGATTGCAATATCTGAAAATCTCTAACTACTGCTTTGGTAATTTGGCGATCGCCAGCAGCTATATCCTCTAATTACGAATTAGAAATTATGGGTAAACACACTGTAAAACAGCTACCAATATCTACCTGGCTGGTAACGGTAATTGTCCCTTTATGGTTGCGAACGATCGCCTGGGTAATTGCTAACCCTAAGCCCGATCCTCCCTCGTAATAAGAGCGAGAGAGATCTGCTCGCCACAGACGTTCAAAGATTAGATCGAGATGTTCCCTTTTAATGCCAATTCCCGTATCTTCTACAGTTACCATGATTTCTCGACCAAGGCGATCGCTACTTATCTCAACTTCTCCGCCAGCAGGAGTATATTGAAGCGCATTTTGAATTAAATTAGTAAAGGCTCGTGCTAATTTGGCTTCGTCTCCGACTAACCATAAATCATTCTCGATCTCAGCCTTGAGCTTGATTTGTTTAGTTGCTGCTTGAGATTTATACAGTTTAACCAAGTCTTTAAGTAAAGCCGTTAGCTCGATTGTTTTGAACTCAAAGTCAGCAACTTTATCGCTGCGGGTTAGCAGCAATAAATCTTCTGTAAGCTGGGACATTTGCTCGCTTGCCATGGCGATCGCCTGAAATTTTTCGCGATCGCTGGCTCGCATTCCTTGAGGATAAGTTAAAGCTACTTCGGCGTTGGTGCTAATTGCCATTAAAGGACTCCGCAATTCGTGAGAAGCATCGGCGGTAAATTGCCTCAGACGTTCAAAGCTCTCTTCAATGGGCTGCATTGCCTGAAGGTTGAGCCAACCGCTACCCAAACTACTGAGAAACAAGGCAACAATCGCACCTACAGTTAACCCCGTATCAAGCCTAGCGATCGTTTCGTTTACTTCTTCTAAGGACTGGCTAACGCGGAGATAGCCCATTAGCTGTCTACTATTACTTTTAAAAATCGGTAAGGTAACAACTTGAAGCCTAATTCCCTCGGTTTGAGTCTGAATGCTCGTATCAGCTAAAAGTGGCAAAGCAGTAACATAGCTGTTGCTACCCTGTTGTTCAATTAATTTTCCTTGAGTATCGAACCATTGAAAAGCTTGTTGAGCCTTTTTCAACTGTTGTGGGGAAAACTTTGTTTCCGATTCAAAATATCCTTTGTCAAACTCTGCATTAGCTGCCGATCCTTGAGCAACTGCCGTTAGTCGTTCGCTTACTTGCTGTCTGAGATTACGAACAAACACCAAACGCACTGCAAAAGCAGACCCTAGAAAAACTAGAGCCAAAACAAGTAAATTAGATAAAAATAGACGATAGCGAATCTTTTGGAACACGATAACTAATAGCTATAGTTATTTCAATTAATTTCTTAGTAGTTAACTGCTTAAAGGTTAGAGGTCAGAGGTCAGGGGTCAGAGGTCAGGGGTCAGGGGTCAGGGGTCAGGGGTCAGAAAAGTTTAAGGCTTTCATCAAAGTTATCTTGTCTAATACGTTTCCTATTTGAAATGACTATAATTTTGCAACGATCGGGGTTTCGCCCTCATCCTTCATCTTTCATGCCTCCTAGTGAACCTAGACGATAGCCGATACCATAAACTGTTTCAATTAAATTATCCTCACTTCCTGCTGCTTTAAGTTTCTGACGCAGGTTAGTGATATGAGTTTTGATCGTTCCTTCTCCCGATGAGTTGTCAAATTCCCAAAGCCGATCAAGAATAGCCGAGCGGGTTAAAATTTGCTGGGGATGACGTAAAAAGTATTCTAAAATCAAATATTCTTTCGGGGTTAATGAAAGTGAATTACATCGATAGGTTACTGCTCCCGTACTAGGATTAAGCTCTAATTCTGCGTAGCTAAAAATCTGTGGTTTGAGTTCGTAACTTCTGCGGGATAAAGCCCTAACTCTGGCTGCTAGTTCTTTAAGTTTAAATGGTTTAACCAAATAGTCATCTGCTCCCGCATCTAGCCCAATCACCTTGTCATCGATAGTATCTTTAGCAGTGAGCATCAGAATTAATGCCTTAGATTTAGCTGTTCGCAAACGCTTACAAAGCTCAATTCCATCAAGTTTTGGCAACATCAGATCCAGCAAAATCAGGTCAAACTCAGCCCCTAGAGCATATTCCCAACCCTCCAAACCATCCTTGGCTATCTCTACTACATGACGTTCGTTTTTTAGACCTTCTACTAGGGGTTTAGCAATGCGATCGTCGTCTTCTACTAATAAAATTCGCATAATCTTATTTCTTATTGATGGCGATCCATTTTAGCGACTCAAATTCTTGAACTATAAAACTAATAAAGCACCTGTTAAAAACCAAATTCCCATAATAATTACAGTCGCCCTCTGACGATAGAATTTACTTTTGGGTGATGCGATAAGCCTGGCGGACAGGGCGTTAGCCCAGATCGTCGTCTGGCGACGACTGGCGATGCTGAGGCATCGCGTGCTTCGCAACGCAACGCCGTTTCTGCTTGGCGACAACAATCATCCATAATATCGGTTGGAATTAGTTTCAGAATCAAAGTAATTGCCAATGGTAGTAAAATCAGATCGTCAAGCAGTCCTAAGACTGGGATGAAATCGGGAATTAGATCGATGGGACTGAGAGCATAGGCGATCGCGCAACTAGCTAAAAATTTTACGTACCAGGGGATTCTCCCATCTTGGCAAGCATAGTAAAGAGCATAGATTTCTTTTTTAAGTTCTCTTGCTTTTTGTCGCCATTGTTTCATCGTCATCAAATTCGGCTCTAGCAGATGTTATATGAAACACTTAAATGTTTGCTACAAATAATTGATTTATGGACTTGGGGACTTAGGGACTTGGGAAGGGATTTACTACCTGCGTAGTTGCTCCCCGTCACCCCGTCACCTGATTTGTATCATTCTTTTTTAGAATTCATATTACTTATTTTGTCCTCAATGCAGACATGAGCGTCCCCAGAACTTAGATTCTGAACGTTAGCAAGAAACAAACTCAAAAAAGACTAACTACTAATGTTGTACCCATCGAACTCACGTTTAATCAGAAGTACGCTTAATATTTCCCCCTTTTACCCAACCTTCCTGCTCACTCCCAGGAACTCTAACTCTTTGCCACTTGCCATCAGCAGAATCTTCGAGAATGATAATATTTTCCTCAAAATCTACTCCGCCAATCCTGTCAGCATTTACGTCGGGTTCGGCTCTCAAACTTAGACCTTCGGGCCAAGTAACCTCTGCGCGATAGGCATTAGGTGGTAGCTCAGATTCAGGTTTGGATTCGAGTTTAGTCTCCTCCTGAGCTAACTTCTCTGATTCTTCAACCATATCAGACTTAGACTCTAAAGGTTCAATACTTGTAGATGGTTGAGTGTCTTTAGATGCTGATGGTTTTGCTGGCACTTCAGGAAAAGCTGGTTTTTTTGGCAAGGTAGACATTTTCTTATAGTAAGCAAATATTACTGTGCCTGATAATCCCGCAATTAAACTAATGCCGAGAACAAAGCCCAAGATAAATTGGACAGTGGATGATAAACGTTGAACAAAGATAGATTTAGTCATCTATTAATTGAGTTGACTTTGAATGCGATCGCTTAAACCATTATTTTTGGATGCCAGACGAGCTTTTCCCGCTGCCACCCATTTTTGCAGAAATTCAATTTGTTCTTGGGCTGTTTTTGCCAGGGGAACAATTTGGCTTGCAGCCTCTAGAATATCATCTGTAGTAAAATCACGATTTTGGCTAAAGCCAATGTGCATTGCTTCGATGATAGTCTGTTCAATTTCTGCCCCAGAAAATTCTGGTGTTTCATATGCTAACCGCTTGACATCATAATTGCCTAGGTTATGGGGACGTAACTTAACTAAATGTACTTTAAAAATAGCTTGTCGCTCTTCTTGATTAGGTAATCCCACAAAAAATATCTCATCAAACCTGCCTTTGCGCAACATTTCTGGAGGAAGAGAGCGAATATTATTGGCTGTAGCCACTACAAATACAGGCGATTTTTTTTCTGCCAACCAAGTAATAAACGTACCAAAAACACGGCTAGTAGTCCCTGAATCTCCTTTTCCGTCTACCCCTGCAAAACCTTTGTCAATTTCGTCGATCCATAATATACAGGGAGAGAGAGCTTCGGCTAATTCGATAGTTTGGCGAGTACGAGATTCTGATTCTCCTACTAAACCGGCAAACAAACGTCCTACGTCCAACCGCAACAAAGGTAAATGCCAGTGATGAGCGATCGCTTTTGCCGTCAAAGATTTTCCTGTCCCCTGTATCCCCACTAATAATAGTCCTCTGGGATTAGGCAAGCCATAAGCTCTAGCTTGCTCGCTAAATGCACCTCCCCGACGCAGTAGCCAGCTTTTAAGATTGTCCAGACCGCCTATATCAGAAATTTGTTCGGTGGCGGGATAGAAGTCTAATATTTGTGTCTGACGAATTGACTGGCGTTTTTCTTCGAGGATTAGCTCCACGTCTTCTGGTTCAAGCTGACCCGTACTGGCGATCGCTCTGGTTAATACTCTTCTAATCCTTTCTGTAGACAGTCCTTTAGCTGCTCTGACAAATTCAGCTAAAAGTTTATCAGACAGAGTTTGTCCAGTCGCCGAAATTAAGCGAGTAATTTCGGTTTTGATTTCTGGGGTAGTGGGTAAAGGAAAATCAACTATAGTAATTACTTCGGCTAATTCTTCGGGTATGTTTACTTGAGGAGCAATAATGACAATATTTTTTGGTTGTGACTTTAAGCTCCGCGCTAGGTTACGTAATTCGCGGGAAATAGCAATATCTTCTAAAAAACGCTGAAAATCACGCAGTATAAACACTCCTCCTGCATTCTTGGGCATATTGGTAATAAATTCCAATGCCTGTAAAGGATTGCGCTTACCGAATCCTGCGTTATTGGGGTTTTCTTGATAGCCGTTAACAAAATCCCAAATAAAAACATTACGCTTGCCTACTTCCTTAGTAGTAGCTGCGATCGCTTTTTCTGCCCTTTCTTCCTCGTTGGTAGGCAGATAAATCAAAGGGTAACAGGCGCGTAATAGAAGGCTAAACTCTTGTTGGAAGCTCATTCTGAAATTTATTTTATTGCTTATTTTTAAAAATTTATCTTACTTCTTAATCATACGTCTGATGGGAATTAGCTACTTTTTTCCCTTTAACCTCAAATGGAGATAAATAGGGTTCAGCTTTTAGCCCTTCGGGTTCGGGCGCCCTCAGTTTTAGCTTTTTTTGAATAGGTTACCTAAAATCTCACCAACAATGATTGTAATCATATTATCTCAACTGTCTCTATCAACAAATATCTAAATAAATAGCCAAAACTTTTTTGTCACTGCTTTTTAATATTTAAATCGAACGGTATTCCAACTAACAATTTTTTTATTTATTGACACTTAACATAATTGCAAAGATTCATTTTAAATGTTAGGTATCCTGAGCTTATTCAAATTGTGGAGACACAGTAATCTGTGACTGTTAGTTAATACTCTAACAAAACTAAGTTTGCTTTTAAAGAACAGATATTTGTTTGTATTTTACATATCCCTCATCTAAAGATTGGTCAATAAAATTTAGGAGTAAATATTATGGTCGGTACAGTTAGTAACCAACCCAAAGTAGTTTACGGTGCTTGTCCTCATGATTGTCCAGATACTTGCTCAATGCTAGTAACAGTTCAAGATGGTCAAGCTATCAAAGTAGAAGGAAATCCAGACCATCCATTTACGCGGGGGACTTTGTGCGGGAAAGTAAGTGACTATCTAGACCGCGTTTACAGCGAAAAGCGTGTATTGTATCCGATGCGCCTAGTCGGAGCAAAAGGCAGTGGCGAATTTGAACGCATTAGTTGGGATGAGGCTTTAGATGAGATAACCAGTCGCTTTCAGCAAACAATCGCCGAGTACGGGGCTGAAGCAATTATGCCCTGTAGTTACCTGGGTCATGAAGGCTTACTTAACGGATTAACAGTTGGAGATCCCTTCTTCAATCGTCTGGGAGCAACTGTAACCGAGCGTACTATGTGTATTTCCTGTACCAGCACTGCCTACTTAATGACCTACGGTCCTACTCATGGAACTGACCCAGATACATTTAGTCATTCCAAATATATTGTTCTTTGGGGCTGTAATGCCCTTAGTACCAACGTTCATCTGTGGCCTTTTATTCAAGAAGCTCGTAAAAATGGAGCAAAGCTGGTTTCTATCGATCCAGTACGAACTCGAACAGCCAAACAATCCGATTGGCATCTTCCCATCCGTCCAGGAACAGATGGTGCTTTAGCATTAGGAATGATGCACGTTATTATTAATGAAAATCTTACCGATGACGATTATATCGAGAAGTACACTACTGGTTTTGCCGAACTGAAGCAGCGAGTACAAGATTACCCTCCAGAAAAAGTTGCCAGCATTACAGGTATTACTGTAGAAGATATTGTTACTTTTGCTAGAGAGTTTGCCACAACTCAACCTTCTGTAGTACGTATTGGTGTTGCTCTAGAAAAACAGGCTGGAGGCGGTCAAGGAATCCGTGCTATTAGTTGTTTACCAGCTTTGGTAGGGTCATGGCGACACTTAGGAGGGGGAATGTTACAAGCCCCTATGTGGCCTTTTCCGATTCGTTGGGACGTGGTTCACCGTCATCATTTCATCAAACCAGGAACGCGAGTTCTCAATCAGTGGCAACTGGGGCGTATTTTGACAGGAGAAGTTCCTCTCGATCCACCAATCAAAGCTCTGTTTGTCTATAATTGCAATCCTGTAACTCAAGCTGCCGAACAAAACAAGATTATTGAAGGGCTTAGTCGCGACGATTTGTTTACGGTAGTCAGCGAGCATTTCTTCACCGATACAGCAGATTACGCGGATATTGTTCTACCCGCTACCACCCAAGTGGAGAATTTGGATCTGATGTTCTCTTGGGGACATACTTATGTAACTCTAAATAATGCAGCTATTCAACCAATAGCAGAAGCTATCCCTAATACGGAACTGTTTCGACGTTTGGCAGAGCGCATGGGTTTTGAAGATGAGTGTTTTCAGCTTAGTGATGAGCAGCTAGTTATGGAGGTACTTGACTGGTCATCTCCCGTAATGGAAGGTATCGATCTAGAAGAGTTGAAGTCAAAGGGCTTTGCCAAGCTAAAAATTGAAGCAGTTCCCCATGCTGAAGGTAACTTTCCTACACCTTCAGGTAAGTGTGAATTTCTGTCTGCTATGAAAGTAGATAGTAATTTTGTGTTGCCAGCTTTCCGTCAAGGATTTGAAGAGTACGAACCAGGTGAGCCAGTCGATCCTCTGCCAACTTACACTCCACAACGGGAATCTTTGTCAAGCAATCCCGAATTAGCAAGTCGCTATCCCCTCAGCTTAATGTCTGCCAAGCCTCACCAGTTTATTAACTCTTGTTTTGCCAATTTGCCCAAACACGCCAAACTTCAGGGCGAACCAAGAGTAATTATCCATCCTGATGACGCTATTAAACGCGGTATTGTTGAAGGGCAAATGGTCAAGGTACATAACGATAGAGGAGCTTTTCAAGTGCCAGCAATGCTCAGTGATATAACTCGTGAAGGAATTGTGGTTGCACCATTGGGATACTGGCGAAAAATTAGCCATGCCAACAATACGGTCAATGCAGCCACCTCTGCCACTTTTACTGACTTAGGACATACCGCAGCAGTTGGTGATTCTCTAGTGGAGGTTGAGCCAGTAAATAGGTAACCTACTGAAGAACTAGTCAGGTAGCTTTTGAGTAGAGAATGTTGTGTAAGTAGTGTCATCAATTAAGCTAAGTATATAGAAGCAGAAAAATAAATAATGATCGCTTAGAAATGCAGTCGCTCTAGCAAAGAAGCACTTTCGCATATAGGAAGTCCTCGCCGTGAGAATGGAACATGGTGCAACAAGTTCGCCGTTCACTTTCACAAAGATCCCTACCGTATCGAGCTTTGTAACGCTATTAACTCTCAGCTTTTTTTAATTTAACTATTCTATAATGTGACCAATAACAAATAAGAGCTTTAAGCATCTAACTTTAATTTATATCAATCTATATTAATGCCTAAAATAGACTATCTACGCATCAGCTTGATTGATAAATGCAACTTTCGTTGCCAATACTGTATGCCAGAAGAGGCAAAGCTTAGTTATGTCCTTAACCAAGAATTATTGACCAACTCAGAAATTCTGACTTTAGTGCAAGACGTATTTATTCCTTTAGGTTTTACTAAGTTTCGCTTAACGGGGGGAGAGCCTTTATTACGTCCTGGGTTAGTAGATTTGGTCAAAGATATTGCCCAATTGCCCGCCTGCGAAGATCTTGCCTTAACCACCAACGGCTTTTTATTAGCAGATTTGGCACAGCCACTTTATGATGCAGGATTGAAGCGAATCAACATTAGTTTAGATTCTTTAGATCCGCAAATATTTGATCGAATAATTGGTAACCGTGGAAAAAGTCGCTGGCAACAAACTTGGGAAGGGATTTTAACTGCTCATCAAGTAGGATTCGCTCCTTTAAAGCTTAATGTGGTGGTAATTCCAGGCTTAAACGACCAAGAAGTTTTGGATTTAGCTGCTTTGAGCATTGATCGCCAATGGCATATTCGTTTTATTGAGTTTATGCCTATTGGTAATTCTTATCTATTTGGCGAAAAAGCCTGGATAGACTCCGAAGAGATACGGCAGTCAGTTCGTCAAAAATGGGGTTTAGTAGAATCAAATATTAAGGGAAATGGTCCTGCCGATGTATTTCAAATTCCTAATGCCAAAGGTACACTGGGCTTTATTTCTCAGATGTCTGAATGCTTTTGCGATCGCTGTAACCGTGTAAGACTATCAGCCGATGGCTGGTTACGCCCTTGCTTATTAAACGAAACTGGTCAAATTGATTTAAAAACTGCCTTGCGTGACGGTGTAAGCAGTGAAAAATTACAGGCTAAAATTAGTCAACTATTACTAATCAAGCCTGAGATTAACTTTAAAGATAGGGACTCTGGTACTGAAGCAGGAACTTACGCTCGTACCATGTCCCAAATTGGAGGATGAAAGATAAAGGATAAGGGATGAGGGCGAAGGGATAAAGATTTTTAGATCTTAGTTTCTTTGGTCGCGACAATAATCAAGAGTCGTGTTGAGCTTGATTTTGGTTTGCTCAAACAATGCTTTTAAAGCTAATAGCTATTAGCGCGACACTGCGGTCTTTGCGAGAGGAAATGCCCTGAGTTAAAGGGCATATTCTACTCTCGCGGTGTTGGTTTCCATCAAAGAGCGAGTGTCGCAAGAAGCTAAAAGCTATTAGCTAATAACCAAAAATTTATCAACGCAGGAAGTAAAATTAACTAAGCCAATAGTTACGCCATTCTGGAATAGTACTCAACAACGAGTAGTTCGTTCACTTGAAGGGCAATCCATTCCCGCTCAATTATGCCATTAACCTTACCTGTAAGGCTATCTTTATTAAATTCCAAATGACTAGGTAGATTAGCTAAACCTGGATACTCCATGTTAGTTTCTACTAGCTTACGTGAGCGATCGCGATCTCTGATTTTGACCACATCTCCAGGACGACACTGATAGCTGGCAATATTTACAACGCGATCGTTTACCAGAATATGTCCATGATTGACTAATTGACGTGCAGCAGGAATAGTACCAGCCATTCCCATGCGGAAAATGGTGTTATCTAAACGCATTTCCAATAATTCTAGTAAGGTCTGTCCTGTAGAACCAGCAACTCTACGAGCTTTGCGGACATAGCGCACTAATTGTTTTTCGGTAATGCCGTAGTTGAAGCGAAGTTTTTGCTTTTCTTCTAGACGAATAGCATATTCAGAACGCTTGCGACGGTTTTGTCCATGCTGTCCTGGTGGATAAGCTTTACGTGCGCTTTTCCTAGTTAGACCTGGTAAGTCTCCTAAACGGCGAACGATCCGCAAACGCGGACCTCTATAGCGAGACATATATTATTTCCCCTCTGACATTGACATTACAGTTACAAAATATCTCCAAATATATAATTATACAGGATTATTATCTTTTATTAAAGTTACATTTTGTTGATTACTGTTTATCTAGCCATTCTGCAAACAGGAGATCGATAATTTATCGATCGCTCTTGACTTTTAAAGCTGTCGTCATACTAATTAAACTTAGACAGCTTACTAACTTTTGAGTACTATATGTTTTTCCCCGTCAATGTAAAGCAATTCTTGACGTTGAAAATCTCCTAAAGTTCTGGTCACTGTAACTCTGGTAGTATTAATAACTTCTGCCAGGTGCTGATGAGTAAAACGCACCTGCAAACGAACGCCATCGCTTACGGGTTGCCCAATTTCTTGCTTCATTAATAACAACATATTTTTTAAGCGATCTTCAACTTTTTTAATAGCGATAATTGTTAATAGGTGCTGTGATTTGAGCAGGCGATCGCTAAATTGAGTCAAAAATTGTCGTCCTAACTGAGGATATCTGCTTATGTCTTGAGCTGCATAACGTCTGGCATAAACATCCCCCAAGGCAACAGCGCGATAGGAAATAAATGAATCATGTGATAAATCACGCCCGCGTGAATATACTGCTTCCGAAGCAGCATTCCCGCCCACTAAAGCACCAAAAACACCATTTGATGTTACCCAGCCGACAACTACTTCTGTACCATCTAACTGGACACGGCTTAACTGCACCACGCCACGATAAATCTGCCAAATCTCTGAATCTAGAGTAACGATTTCGTCTCCTTTTTCATATCTTTGTAAAGGTAATTCTTCAACGCTTTTTCCCAGATATAGCTTAGAGCTTGGTTTGTGACTCAGAAACATAATTTGAATGAGTTGTTATAAGGTGATTTTGCCAGCCTAATTTTTACTATAGATTAGAAAAGTAAACAGAGAATGAGGATAGGGTTAAGCTTTGGATATATCTAAAGGCTTTTGATACTTTTTCTTCAAGGAAATTAAAAACTGCATCCAAGTTATAGCAGGAGGATGGAAAAAAGTAAAAATGTCTCCATATGCCAAATTGACATTTTGGTGATGCTGCCAATGTCGTTCTGGAGTAGTAATAAAACACAATCGACAGCACAAGGCGATCGCTTTAGGAGTTTGCCAATTGATAATAGAAACGTGTCGCCAAATAACGTGCAGTTCACCCAAAATAAGTCCAATAGCCGTACCAACAGGAGATATTTGCCAACCAAAAGGTATGAAAATAAAGTATGGTAATGCTCCTAACAAGCCATCTACAATTACCAGAGGATTTTTGCTCAAAACTGCATAATGAAAAAAACTACGATTTTTGCCATGATGAACTATGGTGTGAATTTTACCAAAAACGTGTTCTGGTACATGATAAGCAAAAGTAGATAGGAAATCTCCTATTAGGAGCAATAATCCTGCAACCGCAACAATTTTAATTAATAACAAAGCTAACTCCATGAATACAGGTGCTAGCTTAATCTCTATAAGTTAAGGTTTTTTAAAAAATAGTTTAAAACTGTAGGTACTCAAAGTTAAATTGCCGTGATTCCTATTTCTTTTGTTCTGATTCTGATAATTTGATCGGCATTGGAAACAAAAATTTTTCCATCTCCAATTTCTCCTGTACGACCAGCCAGAGATATTTGTTGCACTACTAGATCCTGCATTTCGTCTGCGACGATAGTTTCAATTTTGATTTTGGTAGCAAAGTCAACTCGATATTCTGCACCTCTGTAACGGGTGGTTGAGCCCTTTTTGTGTCCATATCCTTTAATCTCTGAGATGGTCATACCAATTACGCCTACAGAAATTAGGCTGGTTTTAACATCATCAAGTTTATGGGAATGAATAATTGCTTCAATTTTTTTCACTTCTTACTCTTTATGTGTATTAATTATTGATTTTTCGAGAACACTGGTGCTAATTCTTGACGCTTTGATAAATCTTTTCGTTAGCTTTAACTGATTTAAAAAAGTCTACGACTGGATGGGGATAATCTACACCTAACCTCACTCCATAACGTTTTTGTTCATCCTGGCTTAGTTTCCATGGTTCACGAACTTTATCGCCAGTTAGAGATGCTAATTCTGGTAGCCAGTGCTTAATATATTCTCCTTGAGGATCGTAATCTTTGGTTTGTTTAGGAATATTAAAATAGCGGAAG
Organism: Chroococcales cyanobacterium; assembly: GCA_038259125.1. Classification (GTDB taxonomy): domain Bacteria; phylum Cyanobacteriota; class Cyanobacteriia; order Cyanobacteriales; family Xenococcaceae; genus Waterburya. The sequence continues at coordinate 15,884 of JBBSPC010000045.1, forward strand.
CCTCTGGCATCGTTACCCACGCCTGCGGTGTAGTTCCAGTTACCCCAGTTACTGCACACATCGTAATCAACCAAAAGTGATTCAAACCATTCTGCGCCCATTTTCCAGTTAATACCCAGGTTTTTAGTCAAGAAACTAGCCACATTTTGTCTGCCTCGGTTAGACATAAAGCCTGTGGCTGCTATTTCTCTCATGTTGGCATCAATTAGAGGATAGCCAGTTTTTCCCTCTCGCCAGAGATCGAACCTCTGCCAATCTTCTTTCCAGGGTATTTCTAGCCCCTGCATTCCTGTAATTTTAAATACTTGATTGCCGTGTTTTGCCACAATAAAGCGAAAGAAGTCCCGCCAAAGCAGTTCAAATATTAGCCAGTAGGTAGAATTATTTTTTACTCTTTCAGCTTCGTATTCAATTACCCGATCGTTAATATAGCGCGGAGAAATACAGCCCATAGCCAACCAAGGAGAGAATTTAGAAGAATAGTTGGCACCCAACATTCCATTGCGGGTTTCTTTATATTCTCGCAGACAATCTGATTGCCAAAAATATTCCTGTAAACGTTTAATGGCTTCAGTTTCTCCGCCTTTAAATTTTAGTACTGCTCTTTGGTCAAATTTAGGAGTTTTTAAGCCTAATTCGGCTAAGGTGGGGATATCTCCTATTTCTATTTCTAGAATGGCTGGTAACTTCTGGGGTGCAGGAATAGCCCGATTTATTTCTGCTTTCTTTTCAACCTGCTTGCGAAAATTTGTATATAACTCTGGTGTCTCTTTAATCTGGAAAGGCAAATCTTCTGGGGAATATAAAGTTGCGTTCCAATAAGTATTAACTTTAATTTTATGGGCTGATAGGGCTTTTCTGAGCTTTTTCTCAACCTGTTTTTCCTCGGATGTAACTTCTTGGCTATAGTGAACCCGATCCACATTTAGCTGCTGGGCGATCGCGGGAATGATTTCTTCTGGTAAACCTCGACGTACAATTAAGTTACTGCCTAACTTTTGCAGAGAAGAACGTAAATCAGCAACGCTTTCAACTAGAAATTGAGCGCGGAAGCTACCCGTTTTGGGAAAGCCAAAGGAAGTTTCGCCAAAGTTGCGATCGTCAAAACAATAAACAGGAACTATTTCTGCTTGTTGTTGAACTGCCTCATCAAGAGCTAATAAATCACGTACTCTTAAATCGTTGCGATACCAAATTAAAATACGCTGTTTGGTCATGTAAATACAAAATGGAAGATTACGCTATTTTTAATAATAAAAATAATCGTCAAATTAAATGCTTGACAGCTTGCTATTCGACAGACTATCTAAGAATCTAATACTTCTAGTATGACGCTAGTAATTTCTTCAGAGCTTGCTCCTGGGGGAATAATTCTAGATTTTTCTCCTGGTCTTGCCATATACTCTCTGAGAGCTTCTATGTCATGTCTGTTTGTTAAACAGTATTCCTTAAGCTCTTTTCTGGACATCTGCTTATATTTAATTTGTTCCATTTTCAAGCCTCATGCGAGAATATGAATCTATCGTAACCGTTATTGTTCCATCGAATCCAGCAATAACATAGAACATCTCTAACTGTTCATCATAAAAGAATAGTTGGATGGGCAATAGCATTGCAGAAAAAGACTGACAAACTTGGGCAACAGTAAATAGCTGCTTATATGTCGGCATAGTTTATTTATAACATTTATATTACAATTTATATCATATTGAAATTGACTAAAGTTTCACTGTAAATGGAATCAAGGCACAAAAGGCGATCGCTCTAACAAATTAAAATACATTTTCGCTAAAATTAATGACTATAACTGTTTGAAATTAGCCAGCCTAAATGAAATTAGAATAAAAATGCTGCAAACTAATTGCTAAATAATTTATGAGTCTCATCGATCAACCAGATCCTGTTCGTTTAGAAATCTTTAAAAATCTCTATCAATTTATTGCTGAACAAATGGGTATCGTGCTGCAAAATACCGCAGCTTCAGTAAATATAAAAGAGCGATTAGACTTTTCTTGTGCAATTTTTGATAATTATGGCTTACTAGTCGCTAATGCACCCCACATTCCCGTACATCTTGGCTCAATGAGTGCTAGCGTGAGCAGTTTGATTAACGAATTAGAAGCTGAAATAAAACCAGGTAACGTTTATTTATCAAACAATCCTTATAACGGTGGAACACATCTGCCCGATGTGACCATAATTACTCCTGTTTTTGGCAAGCAAGATCGAGTAAAACCAATATTTTATGTAGCCTCTCGTGGACATCAGGCAGATATTGGTGGAATAACTCCAGGTTCAATGCCACCCCAAAGCAAACATATTGAAGAAGAAGGAATATTACTTAATAACTTTCTACTGGTTGAAGCAGGAAACTTTAAAGAGAATGCTATCAGACAAAAATTGGCAAATCATAAATATCCTGCCCGTAACCCCGATCAAAATATAGCTGATTTCCAGGCGCAGATTGCAGCTAATAACCGTGGTCAGACAGAACTTTTAAAGATGGTTGAGCAATACGGATTAGAAACCGTACAGGCATATATGCAGTTTGTACAAAATAATGCTGAAGCAGCCGTCAAAAAAGCGATCGCCCTATTACATAATGGCAAGTTTAGCTGCGAAATGGACAATGGTGCCAAAATTCAGGTCAAAATAACTATAGATCATCAGAATTTAGAAGCGCATATTGATTTTACAGGTACTTCTAGTCAGCTAGAAAATAACTTTAATGCTCCTGCTGCTGTATGTCAGGCAGCTATTGTTTATGTTTTTCGGACTTTAGTACAAGACAATATTCCTCTTAATGCTGGCTGTCTCAAGCCACTAAAAATTAACATTCCTCAAGGCTGTATGCTCAATCCGCAATATCCCGCAGCAGTAGTAGCAGGAAACGTAGAAACTTCTCAAAACATTACTGATTGTTTATACGCTGCTTTGGGAATTATGGCAGCTTCTCAAGGCACAATGAATAACTTTACCTTTGGCAATGAGCAGTATCAGTACTATGAAACTATCTGTGGTGGCTCTGGTGCGGGAAAAGACTTTAATGGCACTGATGCAGTACAAACTCAGATGACCAACTCTCGGCTTACCGATCCTGAAGTATTGGAATTACGTTTTCCTGTATTGCTTGAAGAGTTTAGCATTCGCGAAAATAGCGGCGGAAAAGGCTTTAAATGTGGTGGAAACGGTGTTGTCAGAAAAATACGTTTCCTCGAAAACATGACGGCGGGAATTTTATCTAATCGTCGTCGCATTTTACCCTTTGGTTTGGCAGGGGGAGAAGCTGGAAAAGCTGGTGAGAATTATATACAAAAGCAAAATGAAACTACTGAAAAACTAGACAGTAAAGCTACCGTAGAAATGCAGCCTGGTGATACTTTTGTGATTAAAACTCCTGGGGGTGGAGGTTACGGCAAACCCTAATGTTTTTCTAAGAGATATCTTTAGTTAAAGAAAAAAGCGATCGCCCGAATTTACCGCAATCGCTCTTTTGTTGACGATTGTATAAATTATATTAGGCTAATGAATCTGAAGAAGTTAGCTGCAATTCTTGACAATCAATTGTTTCAGATAAAATAGAGCTAATAGCCGTACCTGTATGAATTTCCAGTTTAGCTATGGCTGGAGCTTCAAAAATCAGACGTTGCCCGGGAAAAACGACTCGCTCAAAGTACCAGTGGGGAATGTTAGTAATGCGTACAATCTCGGTATGAGCAGTAGCATTTACATAACAGCAGAGTGCGGCTTCAGAAGGAGGGTGTGCGGTGGAAGATAACATTATTTCAATTTAGCTATAGGTCTGTGGTTGGTATGCTTCTTGCTTAGGAATCTGTATTATTTGAATATTTATTAAATGCTTCACTTAAGAAGCATCTTTTAGCAATTAAGTGAAAGTAGAAAAGATATATTTTCTGCTTGATTTAATAAAAATTTAGAGCTTGATCCCTAACGTATATTATATCAATTTTACTAAATATTAAATGGACTTGATTTTTCTTATAAATTTAAAATAGACAATTTTTAAGATTTTATTAAGTTAAATTTAAGCCTAACAAAGCTTTTACAATGAAAATCTACAGAAGAATTTATCTCAAAACCCAACTATGTATTTATACTAAACATTCAATAATTTCTCAAAACTTTATTGATTATTTCTTAACATAACTTATCTACGTAAAAATACAGATAAATAGCTTTTTTACGGTTTTAACTAATTGGCGACTGATGAATGTTTTTGCTGCTTTATAACTTAATCAAAAGTTCAAAAAAACTGCATATTATCAGGTGTTTTTTACGTTTTTAAAATTCGATTTTTAATTGTTGTATCAGAACTCCACACTTGACAGTTGAATAGTGTAAAGATTTGGTAGTAAAAATTACATAAATCTTTAACGACTTTTAACCTATAAGATAGGTAAACTTATATAACTTTAAATTGTTAATCTGAGGCATCACATCATGCGGGTTTTATTGTTATACCCCCTATTTCCTAAAAGTTTCTGGTCATTTGAAAAGACTTTGGCTTTAGTAGACTGCAAAGCCCTTATGCCACCTTTAGGTTTAATTACAGTAGCTGCTATTCTGCCTCAACAGTGGGAATTTAAACTAGTAGACCACAATGTTCAAGAGATTGCTGAGTCGGACTGGGAGTGGGCAGAGTTAGTCATTGTATCAGGCATGATTGTGCAGAAAAAAGATATGCTCACTCAGATACATGAAGCTAAAAAAAGAAATAAGCTGGTAGCCGTAGGTGGTCCTTATGCTACTACATCTCCCCAAGAAGTAGAGGCTGCGGACTTTTTGGTCTTGGATGAGGGAGAAATTACCCTACCCATGTTTATTGCTGCTGTTGAGCGTGGCGATCGCAGTGGGGTTTTTCGCTCCACAGAAAAGCCTGCAGTAACCGAAACTCCAATTCCTCGTTATGACTTATTGGATCTTAACGCCTATGACAATATGTCGGTGCAGTTTTCTCGTGGCTGTCCTTTCCAGTGTGAATTTTGCGACATTATTGTGCTTTATGGACGCAAACCCCGCACCAAAAATCCCGAACAGTTATTGGCTGAATTGCAGTGTATCTATGATTTAGGCTGGCGTGGCGCAGTGTTTATGGTAGATGATAATTTTATCGGTAATAAACGCAATGTTAAATTGTTGCTCAAAGAATTAAAAGTTTGGATGGCAGACAAAGGTTATCCTTTTGGCTTAACTACAGAAGCTTCGGTAGATTTAGCACAGGATGAAGAGTTACTCAAGCTGATGGTGGAATGTAACTTTAAAAAAGTCTTCTTAGGCATTGAAACACCAGATCAAGACAGCCTAGCTCTTACCAGTAAATTTCAAAATACTCGCGATCCCCTAACCGAATCTATTGATAAAATTACTAGAGCAGGGATGCAAGTAATGGCAGGGTTTATTATTGGTTTTGATGGCGAAAAACCTGATGCAGGCGATCGCATTGTTCAGTTTGTAGAACAAACAGAGATTCCTTTGGCAATGTTTAGTATGCTTCAGGCTTTACCCAGCACCGCTCTGTGGGATAGGTTACAAAAAGAGGGTAGACTACTCAATTCAGCAGCAAATATTAATCAAACCACCTTAATGAACTTTGTTCCGACTAGAAATATTGAAGACATCGCCACCGAATACGTTAATGCGTTTTGGCAGCTTTACGATCCTTCAGCTTATCTAGATCGCATATTCCGCTACTACATGAAACTAGGTGAAGCTAAAAACGTGGTATCTAAAAGACCTAGTCTTAAAACAATTCGCGCTCTTCTTTTGATTTTATGGAAGCAAGGAATTGTAGCTCAGACTCGCGTAAAATTTTGGACTAACCTGATTCAAATATTGCTAAAAAAACCTCGTCAGCTAGAAATATACTTAACTCTTTGTGCCTATTTAGAACACTTTACCGAATATCGCTTTATTGTTAGAGAACAGATTAACACTCAGTTAGCTAACTACATGGCTTCTAAACCAAAGGCGGAAAAAGCGGTCAGGTAATCAATCGTAGGGGCGATTCGCGAATCGCCCCTACTTGCCGATTTTAACCAAGGCGATTGCGAAGCTAGCCAAAGGCATCGCCATTTTCGGCATTAAACCAATGAATTCTCTCTGGTTTAATTGCCAGGGGAATAGTCTTATCTTGCCAATTACCATCACTGGGTAATAATGCCCTAATAGTCAGGTTAGAATCATTAATCTTGAGACTGACTAAATTATCTTTTCCTAATTGCTCAACTAAATAAGCCCGACCCATAATATTAGACTCTGCTCCTGAAGACGCTAATGATACATCTTCAGGGCGTATACCAAAGATGATTTTAGATAGTCTATTCGTCTTGGGGGGTAGCTCAAATTCATATCTACCCAAAAGTGCTTTGTTGTCCTCGCATCTGAGAGTCAAAAGATTCATTTGCGGACTACCAACAAAGCTGGCAACAAATTCATTAGCTGGATGGGAATAAATGCGACTGGGAGGATCTAGTTGCTGAATCAAACCATCTTTTAAAACTGCCACTTTAGTAGAGAGAGACATCGCCTCAGTTTGATCGTGGGTAACATAGACTACAGGCTTATTTTGATCTTTAAATAGCTGTTTCATCTGCGCTCTAACCTGCTCTCGCAACAAAGCATCTAAATTACTAAGGGGTTCATCTAGTAAAAATACTTCAGGATCGCGCACTAAAGCCCTGGCTAAAGCTACCCTTTGTCTTTGTCCACCAGACATCTGACCAGGCTTGCGGTTGAGCAAACTAGTTAACTCTAATTTATGTGCTGCATCATTCACTTTTAGATTGATTTCAGACTGGGGCATTTTACGCAACTTTAAAGCCGTGGCAATATTTTCGGCTGCAGTCATGTGGGGATAAAGGGCATAGCTTTGGAATACCATTGCCATATTGCGATCGCCTGGAGCAGCCTGATTAAGGTTTTTTTGCCCAATCATCACCTGACCTTTGGTGGGTGGCTCTAAACCCGCAATCAGCCGTAATAAGGTAGACTTACCACAGCCTGAAGGTCCTAATAAAGTCAAAAATTCACCGTCATCAACTTCTAAGGAGATATCTTTAACTGGAATTACATCAGGACGATATTTTTTTTGTAAATTTTGTAATTTTAGTTTTGCCATTAATAAATAAATTGTTATATTTCAGCTTTTATAATATGAAGACAGCCGATAAGATTGTACAACCAGCTTAAGGAGCAATGGCAGTAACTATACAGCAATTAACTCAATGGAAAGAAGCAGGACGGTCGATTATCTCCCTCACAGCCTGGGAATATAGTCTGGCGCAGGTATTAGATCTAGCGGGAGTAGACATAATTCTGGTGGGGGACTCTTTAGCAATGGTGGGCTTGGGGCATACTAGTACTCTGCCTGTAACTCTAGATGAAATGATTCATCATGCTAAAGCCGTATGTCGCGGGGTTAAAAAAGCCTTGGTTGTCTGTGATTTGCCTTTTATGAGCTATCAAGCCAGTATCTCTCAGGCAATGGAGGCAGCAGGAAGAGTACTAAAAGAAACGGGTGCAGCAGCTATCAAGTTAGAAGGAGGAAATCCGCGCATCGTTGAAATTGTGGCTGAATTAACTGCCGTGGGTATTCCTGTCATGGGTCATCTGGGCTTAACTCCCCAGTCATTTCGGATTTTAGGCTACAAGCAACAGGGCAAAACGATTGAGGACGCAAATTTAATTATCGATCAAGCGATCGCGTTACAGCAAGCGGGAGCATTTGCGATCGTCCTCGAACATATCCCCAGAGATTTAGCTGCCACCATTACTTCTAAGCTAACTATTCCTACTATTGGTATAGGTGCAGGCAATCAGTGCGATGGTCAGGTTTTGGTTACTGCCGACTTATTAGGCTTGTCAGCCAGGCAACCGCCGTTTGCTAAATCTTACGTCAACTTACGGCAGGTTATTACCGATGCTGTCCAAGACTTTACCCAAGAAGTACAAAATAAAGAATTTCCTTAGTCATTAACGTAGATGGGTGAAATTAAACGTAAACTCAAGTAAGCAAGATATTACGATCTATTTTCGTTACTTATTACTTACGTCTGATATGAATTAAAAAGGGTTAATTCTCTCTCAGTATCTCAAATTTGTCTGTAAAACCATTACTTAACCCTGGGGGAACTTTCCCCCAGACCCCCTGTTGGGGACGTGACGACCCTCCCCAAACCCCTTCCGTAGCATTCATTACATCAACCTTAACTTTAGCTTTGCTAAATAATCTTTAAATATGAGTTGGCAAACAGGTTAACCCCTTCTGACCTCTAACCCTACAAGATTTTTAAGTTGTGTATCTAAAAAGAATTTAGTATTATTCGTTACTCATTACTCGTTACTTATTCATGTCTTATATCATTGCTACTTTTTATAAATTTGTAACCATCTCGGAGATTGAAGCAATAAGAGCGCAAATATTGGCATTTTGTCGGAAAAATAAAGTTAAAGGCACGATTATCCTGGCAAAAGAAGGAATTAACGGCACGATCGCGGGAAGCAGTCAGGCGATCGCAACTGTATTATCTTATTTACGTACTATTCCTGGTTTAGCAGATTTAGAACACAAAGAATCAACCTCCCAGAAGCTACCTTTTGTCAGACTAAAGGTAAAAATTAAATCAGAAATTGTTACCCTAGGCATACCCGAAGTAAATCCGACTCAGCAAGTGGGTACTTATGTTGCACCCCAGGACTGGAATCAGATAATTAGCGATCCAGAAGTAGTAGTAATTGACACTAGAAACGACTATGAAGTAGAAATTGGCAGTTTCTACCAAGCAAAAAACCCTAATACCCAATCTTTTCGTGAATTTCCTGAATACATAGTCAAAAATCTCGACCCAAAAAAGCATTCAAAAGTAGCAATGTTCTGCACTGGAGGAATACGCTGCGAAAAAGCTTCGTCTTATATGCTTTCTCAAGGATTCAAAGAGGTGTATCATCTCCAGGGAGGAATTTTGAAGTATCTAGAAAACGTGCCTCCCCAAGAAAGTATGTGGACAGGAGAATGCTTTGTTTTTGATGAACGAGTTGCAGTTAAAGAAGGATTAGAGCTTGGTAATTATGAACTATGTTATGCCTGTGGACATCCTATATCAAAAGCGGATAAAAACTCTCCCCAATATGAATCATATATCTCTTGTCCCCACTGTTACGATCGCCTAACCCCATCCAAAAAAGCACGCCAAGAAGATCGTCGTCAAAATAGAGAATCTCAAAAACAACAGAACAGTTTAAATACAGATTTATGATTGCCAATTATTTTTTGTGGCTAGATTAGTAAAATAAATTGCATACAAAAAGCTACGCTTAAAATCGATCATAATATCTATAAGAATCGATACACTAAAAGATTATAGATTATGGAAACGCGATCGCTAGGAAAATCTGAAATCCAAATTACTCCGATCCTGATGGGAACTTGGCAAGCAGGTAAAAAGATGTGGGTAGGAATTGAAGACACAGAAACCATCAAAGCTATTCGCCAGGCTTATGAAGCTGGGATAACTACTATAGATACAGCAGAAGTTTATGGTGCAGGTCATTCAGAACAGATTGTCGCTAAAGCTTTGAGTGACGTGCGCGATCAAGTTGTTTATGCTTCTAAAGTATTTGCCAATCATCTTCAATATGACCAGGTAATCGAAGCTTGCGATCGCTCTTTAAAAAATCTCAATACCGACTATATCGATCTATATCAAATTCATTGGCCCTCTGGTGCTTTTAATAACGAGGTTGTGCCTATCGAAGAAACCATGAGTGCTTTAAATAAACTTAAAGAACAAGGCAAAATTCGCGCAATTGGAGTTTCTAATTTTTCTGGTACTCAATTAGAAGAAGCAAGCCAGTATGGACGGATTGATAGTTTACAGCCTCCTTATTCCCTCTTTTGGCGCAAAATAGAAAGTGATGCTGTGCCGTATTGTGTAGCTAATAATATCTCGATTTTGGCTTATTCTTCCCTGGCGCAAGGATTACTTACAGGTAAATTTGGCTTAGATCATCAGTTTGCCGAAGGAGATCATCGAGTTGACAATACGCTTTTTCAAGGAGAAAATTATCAACGCGCTCAAAAAGCTCTAGAACAGCTTCGTCCCATTGCTAAAAGTCATAATTGTACTTTGGCGCAACTTTCCTTAGCCTGGTTAATCGCTCAACCTCAGACAAATGCGATCGCTGGCGCACGCAATGCAGAGCAAGCAGAAGATAATGCCAAAGCAGCTTCAGTCAATCTGTCTGCCGATGAATTGCAGGAGATCGATCAAATTGGTAGACAAGTAACCGATCATCTTGATAACAATCCCGTAATGTGGGATTGGTAATAGCCTTTAACTCAGAATATCAATATGAAACCATAGAAGCGACCGCGCAATTAGAATTAGACCCTTATCTTGTATTAAATAATTTTTGAGCGTCATGTTTCTTATCTACAAGTGAAGGGTTTAAGATATGCGATCGCTTGTACTCTACTATTTGATTAGATCAATTCTTCACAACCTTTTAAAGTAACAACAGGTCGCTTCGCAAATGAGAATTATTCCTATTTGCGAAGCGACCTGGGGTTGTTTTCAGGTTATGAGTTTGTTATTGAAATAAATCTGCTAGGTTGACTCTAATTCAACAATGAATAATGACCAAAGAATATCAAATAGCTGCTTTGCCAGGAGAGGGGATAGGTTTAGAAGTAGTGGAGGCGACGCTGACTATTTTGCAACAGGTAGCCATAAAACATGATTTTAAACTGCAAGTAGACTATGGCGTAATTGGACAAGCAGCATTTCAACAGTATGGTTCGTATTTCCCAGAAAAAACATCTCAGCTATGTAGTCAAGCAGATGGCGTTCTCTTTGGTGCAGTCAGTAAAGGCGGATTATTAGAACTAAGAAAGAAGTTTGATTTTTTTGTTAATCTGCGTCCAGTTAAAATATCTCCTAGTTTATTAGATAAATCTAGTTTAAAAAGCGATCGCCTTAAAGGAGTAGACATTTTATTTGTCCGTGAGTTAGTTAGCGGGATTTACTTTGGCGCATCAGGAAGAGGAAAAAATGAACAGGGTAGTTATGGTTATCACACCATGCAGTATTATGACTGGCAAATTAAAAGAATTGCTAAAGTTGCTCTAGCTAAAGCTAAAGCAAGACGAGGCTTACTTACGGTAGCGCATAAAGAAAATGCCTTGCCCTATCTACCTTGGACAAAATTAGTACAAGAAGTTGCTCAAGAATATCCTGATGTTATTGTTGAGCCGATGCTAGTAGATAATTTAGCTATGCAGTTGATAATCAATCCCCAGCATTTTGATGTTATTTTGGCAGGTAACTTATTTGGAGATATCTTAAGCGATCTTGGTGGTGCTTTAGTTGGCTCAATAGGTTTATTAGGTTCTGCTAGTCTTAACGAGTCAGGCTTTGGTATGTACGAAGCGATTCATGGCACTGCACCTAATATAGCAGGGAAAAATTTAGCTAATCCTTTGGGTACTTTAGCTAGTGCAATGATGATGTTAGAACAATGGGGGAAAGTAGCTGCGGTAAAAAGTTTACAACAGGCTGGGGATAAAATTCTCTCCCAGGGTTATCGCACTCAAGACTTGTATTCAGATGACGCAGAAACTCTTGTTACTACTCAAGAATTAGTAGAATTGTTTTTAGAAGAATTATCAAGCAACCCTACTATACTCATGCAAAATAGCTAGCCCAATTTAGTCTTAAAAAAGAAATCTAAAATGAAATTTTCTGAAAGAAAACCAAAGTTCTATTATTCATTCATATTTTTATAAGTTGCCACGGAAGAAGGCGAAATTCGATTGAGGTAGCGGAAAATCCAATATTTTAAAACCGTGTCCAAAATTACAGGAAAAGTAGCAATAAAAAGGAAGTTAAACTCTCTATTTTCAGGTAGCCCTAAATGACGAGCAATGCCTTCTAAGATGATTTCCCAACCGTGAGGAGAGTGATAACCGACAAACATATCAGTTAATAAAATAATTAAAAAAGCCTTGGCACTATCGCTCAAACCATAGGCTATTTCATCCAGAAAAGATTTGATAATTTGAATTTCTCGTTTACAGAAATAGATAATTGCTGCAAAAGCTAATAACGAAAATAAATCAGCAAAAACATTGCCGATTGCATTAACTCCTCGACCTTTAAATGCTAATGATAATTCTTCAGCTTTTTCTATGATTTTCTCTTCTTGTTCTTCTAGAGAAAGAGCAGGTATCAAACCAATCATACTTTTGAAATGAAGTTCTTCTTCGTAATTATGTAGCTCTAGAAAAGCTTCTTTTTCCAGATCCTGATTAATAAATAAAACTTGCTGTTGATGATCGACAAAATATTGCCGTACCAAAGGAGTAATAATCAGGCTTTTTGAGACTTGATGGGTTAATAACGGAATAATAATTAGAATTAATAAAAAACGAATTGAAATTGCAGTTTTATTACGGCTTTTACGAAATTTTTTAACTACTTCTTCTTCGGTATTTTCTGCTTGCGGATCAATTTCCTGCCTAATGCGACCGAGGGTTCGCATAAAAGAACGAGGTAAGACACTAGTTTTATCAGTAATGGTTTCTGTGCTAGGATCTTTGCCGTTTTTCTCGGAAACAGATTGATTTAAAGCTAGCGATCGCTTATTATTGTTAATGACTAATCGGTTATTCTTTTGATTTTTCTCTAAACGGCGGGTGGGGATAACTTCAATATCTTCAGCCGTAGGATTCTTGTATTTGTAGGTAATAGCGTCAATATATGCCAACTTTTCTACTACTGTAAGTTCGCCACGGGCATCATCAAAACCGTTAGTATAGCGAACGATACTTTGACTAGAATTATTAGGCTGGGTATCAGAAAAAATCAGTAAACCTCTGCTAATCCTAAATTCGGCTAGCCTGGCTTTGATGGTGCTGAGATAATTATTAACGTCGCTGCGGAATACTTTGATTACGCTATCTGAGTATTCCACTGAGCTAGCAGACACCATTTGCCCAGCGAAATGATCGTCTTCAATCGCCTTGATCTTAATTGCTGCTCGATAAGCTGCATCTAAAGCTCTTTCAGGAGTGCTAGATAACCAACGTCTACTCGCATTAAAAATATCTTGAAGTTTCATTTAATTTAAAACGACACCAGCAGTAATCAGGTTAAATTTTTGCTTGATGATAGAGAGCAGAATCATAACCTTTATGATACTCAAGTATTGGGCGTATATATACTAACAGATTGGGAAAACTACAAAAACGTGCTTACTTCATCCCTTTGGATTACAGGAACAACTCGTACAGGCAAAACTTCTCGTTTGGTAACGGAATTTTCTGCTTGGGTAAGAAAACAGTTATTAAAACCTAAGATTAAGGCTCTGCCTCAAAATTTAGCTTCTGCTATTTTAGTCTTTGCTGCCAATAATCAAAGCCGTCGCCAATTAAGCGATCGCCTTGTTCTCGCTGTAGATGGAACTTATCCTGTAGTTTGTAAAACGACCGTAGGCTTTATTACCGATGAGGTGATGTTATTTTTTCCCTTAATCTTTGAACAGTTGCACCTTAAGGCACAATTTCCGTTGCGACTGCGCCCTGAAACCGAACAAGAGTTGGCAACTCAGCTATGGCGATCGCAACCAGATTGGTCAGCTTTGTGTGAATTTGACAACGAATACCGTCTGGTAAGACAAACTCTAGATCTAATGCAGCTAGCGGGGACTAGCGGTGTGCCAACCGAAGATATTTCCACCATGTTATCTCAAGGTTTGGCAGGATTGGATTCAATTGAGCAAGATAAAAGCCATCTCTGGCAAAGAATGGGAGAACTGCTTTTATTCTGGCGAAAGTGGTGCTTGGAACGGGGTTTGTTAACTTATGGTCTGATTTACGAGCTTTACTGGCGTTATTTACTACCCAATCCTCAATATCAACAACACTTGACAAACCGTTATCAGGCAGTTTTTGCCGATGATGTAGATGATTATCCTGCGATCGCTCGCGATCTATTCGAGTTTATGCTCGATCAAGGTGCATATTCCGTTTTTACCTATAATCCCTATGGCAAAATTCGCTTGGGCTTAAACGCCGATCCTGATTACCTAGCAGGTTTAGCTACACGCTGTCAGCAGGAAAAATTATCTCCTTCTACTAGTAATCTAGCCGTATTTGCTGATACCGCAGTAAATTTGGTAACAGAAGCAGCTTATCTAGTTGATGCCCCTGAGGCGATACAGTCTGTACAAACCATTTCCCGTGCAGAATTATTGCGTCAAACCGCCGAGATGATAATTCAAGCTGTTCAACAGCAGGGGCATAAACCTTCAGACATTGCCATTATTGCCCCTGGTTTAGATGAAATTGCCCGTTATACTCTAATCGAAATTCTGGCTGCTAAAGGTATTCCTGTAATACCTCTCAATGAACAACGCCCTATTATTAGCTCGCCTTTAGTCAGAAGTTTACTTACCTTATTATGTTTAATTTATACTGATTTAGGTCGTTTGGTCGATCGTGACTCCATCGCCGAAATGTTAACGGTATTTAGTCAAAAATTTAAAAACAAGCAATTAACTTCTCACATCGATCCAGTGCGGGCGGGCTTAATCGCCGACTACTGTTATCATGTCGATCCAGAACATCCTTATTTGTCTGCTGTAGAAACTTTTCCTCGTTGGGATCGCTTGGGACATCAAGCCACCACAGCCTATCAAGAAATTGTTAGCTGGATTGAAAGCACCAAAGTTCGACAGCAGCAGCAAAGTTTTTTTACGCCGACGATTCTGTTGTCTGAGACTATTAAGCACTTTTTAAACAATGGCGCACATTTAACTAGTGACAGGCTGGCAATACTGCGAGAATTAATGGAAACCGCCCAACACTTTTGGGAAGTAGATCGTCGCCTGCGACAAAATGAACCTAGTTTTCAAACCCAAGCTGTCACCATAGCTCAATTTATTAACTTGTTACGTCGTGGCACAATTACCGCTAATCCTCGCCCAGTGAGTCAATTTTCTCCTCAAGCAGAGGCAGTTACCCTAGCTACTGTATTCCAGTATCGTTCACTGCGATCGCATCATCCCTGGCAGTTTTGGCTGGATGCTAGTTCGCCTCTCTGGTCACAGGGCGGTGCTGCAACTCTATTTGCTGCTCCTTTATTTCTTAAACAATGGTCAGGAAAAGTCTGGATGCCTGAAGATGAATATGAAATGGATAAAGATCGTTTGGAGCGTATCCTACGAGATATTATGGCAAGAGCAGAAACAATATTTCTTTGTCATAGTGACCTGGGAGTTAACGGTACAGAACAAGCTGGGGCTTTATTGCCTTTAGTTCATGCAGCCAGACAATATGTTTTTCCAGTAATTACGTCTAGCGTGAATTTAAAAACGGAGTAAATCAAGATAATCAGCAATTGCTAACTGAACCTATCCCACTAATCAATTTTAAGGATTTTTCAGCAGTTTAAAATCGCAAAATTGCTGAAAATGTTAGAGTGAAATATTAGTTTTTCGTGTTCTCAATATAATGTTAGATCAATAGTGGGATAGGTTCATCCTGGTTACTGGCGCAGCTTCTGAAGGAAGCAAAGTCGTGCGCTAGCGCACGACCTAGTATAAACTGAGGCATTTTCGGCAATCTTAATGCTAGGACAGTTGGTTGTTCTATCTGCCAACTTTATGACTTACCGCAAAAAGCTAATCGAAGTTTCCTTGCATCTTGAGGCAATAAACCAAGAGTCAGCCAGGGAAAAATCGAATCGGCACGGGCATCCTTCTAAACTACATTTATGGTTGGGCAAGACGACCTCTAGCAGCTTGTCGGGCGGTATTCTTTGCTTCATTGGTAGACAATCCTTCAGCCCATCCAGATAAATTCCCTACAGAAGAAGAACAACAAGCAGAAAGACAAAGATTACATGATTTAATCGGCAAAATTGAAGTTGTTGGGAATAACTCTCTTCTGTCAAAGTCGCTCAGGTAAAATAAGAAAAAAAGCTTGAAAGCAAGACCAAGATTATGGTTAAGCCTCGTTCACCTCGACCAACAGTTCAATGTGTAGACACTTACTGTGAACTCTATAG
>JBBSPC010000046.1:0-31820 GCA_038259125.1 Chroococcales cyanobacterium
AATCTAACGAAAAAGCTTTGGATTATGCTGGAGATTTCGGTTCTCATTCTGGTTTTTGCTGGTTGTTCAGAGCATTTTCATCAGATTATATGCCTTTATCCCTCTGTAATTCAGCCTTTTCGTCTTTTTCAGAATTGTCAGGAGAAAAGTTAGCACAAATCAACTTTTTCCAAGCGATCGCCTATAATATTCCTAGAAACTCCAGCAGAATTCAGTTTTTCTTCCGTGGTGAGATGATTTGGGATGAACAGATATCAGAGCTTTTACAAGTTTCTAATCGAGGATTAATAGAAATGTATAAGTTTCGAGTAAATCGGCATCAAGAAAACCCATAAAAAATAGATATCTTAATGTATTGAAGTGCGATCGCCCGCCATACACTTTTTAAGAAAATTATTTCAATTAAAATCGGCGTTGCTGAACGTGTAATGCTAAAACAAAATTTTACTTACCTATTAATTTAGACAGATTGCTTCAAAGCTAATAGCTAATAGCTAAAAACAGTATTATTATGTACGTCATTACTGTCTTGAACGAGTTGCTCATTGAGGGAAACCCCCAAGACCGCACTCGTTCGCTAAATCAGCAACGCCAAAATCTTATTCCACTTTTTCCATAGGAGCGATTTTGGGAATGATTTTAGTTACTCCCATGCTCAGAAATTTAACTGCTAGGGTTGCCTTTTTGCCGCTGCCCAAAATATGAGTAACTTCTCCGTCTCCAAACTCATGGTGTAAAACGCGATCGCCCACATTCCAGTCAATATCAATAGCTCGTGAGGTTCTTTCGGCGCGGGTACGGCGACGATAGGTAGTTGCCAAATTAATATTACTGCTAATTAACTCTCCAGGAAGTTCTTGCAAAAACTGGGAGGATACCGCAGGTTCTCTTGTTCCCCAAAGACGGCGTTCTCTGGCGTAGGTAAGGAATAACTGTTCTTGAGCGCGAGTTACCCCTACATAGCATAGGCGACGCTCTTCTTCTATTTCCAAAGGATCGTTCAAAGTTCGATTGTGGGGTAATAAACCCTGTTCCATACCAACTAGAAAAACTACAGGAAATTCTAAACCTTTAGCTGAATGTAGCGTCATCATCGAGACTTTTTGCTGTTCTTCGTTTAAACCATCTAAATCTGAAGAGAGAGATGCACTAGCCAGAAATGCTTCTAAGCTATTTTCTTCATTATCTTCCTGAAACTGCTGCACCGCATTATATAGCTCGTAAATGTTAGCAATGCGGTTATCGGCTTCGTCTGTACCCTGTTGCTGTAGTTCTGTGACGTATCCCGTCTGTTCAATAATATGACTTAAAACTTCTGCCGCCGTTAGATTCTCTAGCTGATCCTTAGTTGCTTGAATCATTCGGGCAAACTCGATTAAAGATTTTGCTGCTCGTCCTCCCATGGTATTAACAGAGGTTTCGTCGTTCACAATTTCCCATAAAGGTATGCCCATTTGCCCAGAAGCATCCATTAATCTATTCATGGTTGTTTTACCGATACCACGACGGGGAGTATTAATAATTCGCAGCAGGCTAACGGTATCTTCTGGGTTAACTATAAGGCGTAAATAGGCGATCGCATCTTTAACTTCTTTCCTGTCGTAAAACTTTAAACCGCCGACAATATTATAAGGAATATTATTGTGTAACAGTAAATCCTCAAAGGGACGAGACTGAGCATTAGTGCGATACAAAATAGAAAAATCACCCCAGTCTATTTCAGGATGATTTTCTTTAATCTGCTTGATTTGCTGCACTACAAACCGCGCTTCTTCCTGCTCTTCATCGGCTTTGTAAAGATAGATTTGTTCTCCCACGCCTCTTGTCGGCTTAAGAACTTTATCAATCCGTTGGCTATTATGAGCAATAAGATGATTCGCTGCCTGTAATATATTCTCGCGGGAACGATAATTCTCTTCCAGCTTAATCATAGTGCGGGTATCTTCATCAGGCAAACCATCACCAAAATCTTTTTGAAAATCTAGCAGAATCGTAAAGTCAGCCAAACGGAAAGAATAAATCGACTGATCCGCATCTCCCACCACAAAAAGCGATGCAGCGCGGTCTTGGTGGTTTCCCCCATGAGCGACTGCATCAATAGGCGATCGCCTATTCCAATTCCACTCCCTCTTATTTGTCTCTCCATTAGTTGCCAACAAGCGAATCAAGTCATACTGAATACGGTTGGTATCCTGATATTCATCAACTAAAATATGCTGAAATTGCGTATGCCAATAGCCTAAAATTGATTCATTTTGCTGGAATAATTTAACAGGAACCCAGATTAAATCATCAAAATCAAGGGCATTGTTTGCTGCCAGCCTGGATTGATACTCATTATAAATTTCTGAAACTACGCGCCCTCGATAACCAGGCTCATGTTTAGCAAAGTCATCAGGAGTCAAACCCTGATTTTTAGCATTACTAACAATATATCTAATCTTTTTAGGATCGAACTTTTTGTTATCTAGATTTAATTCTTTAGTGACAATATTCTTAAATAGACTTTGAACATCTGACTCATCAAAAATCGAAAAATTGCGTTTCCAAGTGCGCCCTCGTTCATCTTGGTATTTATTAATATCAAAGCGCAGTAGCTTGGCAAATAAACTATGAAAAGTGCCAATCCATAGCTTTTTAGTTGTTCTTTTATATACCCTCGATTTTAGAGCCTTTTGCTCATACTCTGTCAAAAACTCCAGCCGTTGACCATGCTGTTCTAAAGCTAACTCCGTGGCAAAGATATATTCAATCCTTTCCCGCATCTCCCGCGCAGCCTTATTAGTAAAGGTAACTGCCAAAATATGCTCTGGATCTACCTTTTGGTTACGAATCAAATTAGCAATGCGATAGGTCAACGTCCTGGTTTTACCCGAACCTGCCCCCGCAACTACCAACATTGGTCCACAGTAATGCTCTACAGCAAGGCGTTGTGAAGGATTAAGTTGGCTCAGAAAGTCAGACATTTTGCAAGGATGAAATAAATAATTCCTGGTTGTTTATGTTATCAAGATTTTGATTTTAAAGCTCAATGTATCTTATATCAAGCAACTGAACCATAAAACTTATTACAGTGGTAGCGCAGGTAAGTAGCTAAAATAAACTTACAGTTCCTCTATTTCCATCTTTCTCTTGAGAGGTAATGACATTGGCTTAGCATCAGCTTGGGGTAGTTCTATTAGTTCTTTTTCCTTCTGTTTAACTTCTTTGGGTAACAATATTGGTAAAGGCTCTTGTTCGTCTACCCAATAGTTAGCTACAGGCAAAGTATGTTCTAAATCTTCTAGCAGTCGAGGAATTACCATTACTGCGTGTAGTTCGCCTATTCTTTCTGCTTCCTGCATTCCTGCATCAATAGCTATCGCCACATTAGCAATTGAACCACGAATAATTGCCGTACACAAACCATCACCAATTTTCTCGTAGGAAGCTAGCTGCACGTCAGCAGATTTTAGCATAGCATCTGCACCACCCACCATTGCGGGAAAACCTCTGGTTTCTAATAAGCCAATAGAACGATTGCTTAAGCGACTATAGCCTCTTCGTTTTTGAGTCAGTTCAATTAAATGACTACCAATAGGGAAAATTGCCTCTAAATTCGGCATGGGACGGGCAATTACTAACTTAGACACTAGCTGACCAAACTTTTCGGCGGTTTTTGCTCCTTCTTCTACTGCTAACCTCACGTCTGCAATATTGCCTCTGACTACAGCAGTACAGTATCCACTGCCAATTTTTTCATAACCTACCATGGTCACTTCTGCTGACTTGAGCATCATGTCTGCCGTACCAACAATTGCAGGAAAACTTTTGGTAGAGACTAAACCCAGGGCGCTGTCTTTGAAAGGATGCTCGCTGGTATAGCTTGGCTCTTTACTTACCCTACTTAAGGGTGTCTTCCTATATTCTAAATTAGACATTAAGTATTTCTTTCCTCTACAAATGTACCACGACTAGTAGGTATTTATTTCTTCATATCCAGTGTAGTCAGAAAAATGAATCATAAGCTTGCTTATAGTTTAACTGATTAACCCTAATACAAGTTGGATATTAATAGTTGAATACATGATATTCAATATTAAATTAGTTTATAATTGGCGATCGCTGTAGTCAATCCTTCTAAAGTAAATTCTTCAGCTTCTAAATCAAATCTGCCTAATAGTTCGCTACAGGTTTTTGACGTTTGTGGTCCAATTGAAGCAATGCAAACATCTTTTAAGATAGACTGGATATCAAGTTCAGATTTGACTTGTTTTAATAACTGATAAAAGTTGGTTACTGTTTTTGAGCTTGCAAAGGTTAGCACATCAATTTGATGCTGTTGTAAAGCCTGCCATGCAGTTTGGTCTATTTGAGCGGGACATTGAGACTGATAGGCAGCAACTTCAATTACGGTTGCACCTCGATCAGTTAATTCCTGAACCAATATTTCCCTACCGCCAGTTTCGACGCGAGGAAAGAGAATTTTTTGACTAGCTAAATCTTCAGGAAAATGAGCGACTAAAGAATCAGCTATGTAGTCTGGGGGAATAAAGTCAGGCTGAAGATGTTTTGTTTGCAAGACAGATGCGGTTTTACGTCCAACAACAGCAATTTTAATTCCTGCCAAAGCACGAGCATCGTAACCCAGAGTATTTAAGCGATCGCAAAAGTAGTTGACTCCATTAGCAGAGGTTAAAATAAGCCATTGAAACTGATTAATATTGGCGATCGCCCGATCTAAATCTGTCCAGCTAGAAGGAGGGGTAATTGCTAAAGCCGGCATTTCAATAACCTTTGCTCCTTGTTGTTCTAATAGAGTTGTAAATTTACTCGATTGTGATGCAGCGCGAGTAACTAATACAGTTTTGTTTGCCAAAGGCAACGATGACAGGACTTGGGAATCTTGATTAAGTTTCACGACTTTACCAATAACGATAACTGCGGGAGAGAGAGATACTCCAGTGGTTATTTCTACTATATCGGTTAAAGACCCTTGAAAAATCTCTTGTTGTAATCGTCCACAGTGGCGAATAATAGCAATAGGTTCATCAGGCGATCGCCCATGAGTAATTAAATGCTTAATAATTTGACCGAGAGAACGTCCTCCCATTAAGATTACCAAGGTATCAATGCTAGCTAAAGCTGACCAATCTAAGCTATCTGGCTCGTGTCCACTAACCACTGCAAAGCAGCGACTTAGATCTTTATCTGTCAGCGGAATTCCTGCTAACAATGGCGCAGCCAATACCGAAGAAATGCCGGGAATAAATTCAAAGCTGCAACCTGCTGTTTTTAGTGCTGCAATTTCCTCGTTGGCGCGTCCAAAAATCAAGGGATCGCCACTTTTTAATCTGACTATTTGTTTACCCCGAAGACAATATTCTACCAATAGCTGATTGATTTTTGCTTGAGGTGTACTGGCTTTTCCTCCTCGTTTACCAACGCTGATTTTAAGACAATTTTCAGGAGCTAAATTTAACAATGACTTATCTACTAAAGCATCGTAAATTAATACATCAGCAATAGTGAGTAATTTTTTAGCTTTAACAGTTAAATATTCTTCGTTACCTACTCCCGCACCGACTAAGTAAACTTTACCACCTTGAATCATTATGCTGAATTTATATTATGAAGCATCAAATTTTAAGATAACCCTATTTGCGATCGCAAAATTGAGCCAGTAAAAATCAGAACAAAGATCAAACAAGATGACCGCTCGCTACAAAATCGTGCTAATAATCTTAAAAGCAAGAATAAGTATGTTTGTAGATCTAAGCTGTCACGACAAAACTAATGACCGAATCAACCATCGAGCATAACCATTTAGATTTAGATTCTAAGCAAGTATTAATCTCTCCTGATTTATTATCTTTACCAGATCGACTTCAGACTGAATCTTGGCCTCTACAGTTAGGAATCATGGCTTCGGGTAGTGGGACGAATTTTGAAGCTATAGCCAAAGCGATCGCTGACGGTAAACTTAACGCCGAGATTCAAGTCTTAATTTACAATAATCCCCAAGCCAAAGTTAAAGAACGTGCAGAAAAATATAAGATTCCTACGGTATTAATTGATCATCGACAATATCAAAAGCGCGAAAATCTCGATCACGAGATAGTTGCCGTGCTAAAAGCTTATGGTGCAAACTGGGTGGTCATGGCGGGATGGATGCGAATCATTACTCAGATTTTACTTGATGGCTACCCTAACCGTGTAATTAATATTCATCCAAGTTTATTGCCTAGTTTTAAGGGTATTGGGGCAGTTGAAAAGGCATTGGCTGCTAAGGTCAAAATTACGGGCTGTACCGTCCATTTGGTTAGTTTAGAAGTCGATAGCGGCGAAATAATTATGCAGGCTGCTGTACCTGTACTACCTAGTGATAATTTGAAAACTTTACACGCCAGAATACAGACACAAGAACATAATATCTTGCCCCAGGCGATCGCTTTAGCTGCATCGAAATTTTAATTTGGCGTTGGTGATTTTAAACAACATACATCTAAATAAATTCTATAAGCTTGATTCATTATCAATCATCAATCATCAATTAACCTCGTTTTGCCCGTTAATAACTCCTGCATCACATCTTGCTTGATGGCTTTGTATTTGTCTGGCTTTTTTCTAAGCTTTCTATCTCTGTATCTACATTGATTAATATAGTGCGATCGCTCTGGATTATTATTAAACCCCTAGCTTAGTTAAACAAAAGTGTAGAAACTGCAATTTATCCTATTAATATTATTACTATTATTATCATCCATAAAAAACTATTTATAGTCCTTATAGCAACTAAGAACTAATTTTTACTAATATTTTTTTCCATGAGTTTATGCATAAATCTCCAATGCAAAAAAGCAAAAAATTCTGATACACTACTTTTTTGTGAAAGCTGTGGTTCAGAGCTTTTAATAGATGGGCGATATCGAGTACAGCGTCTACTAGGACAAGGAGGATTTGGTCTTACTTATGAAGTATTAGACCTCAATTCTAGACCAAAAGTACTAAAAGTATTGATGGACAATCATCCTAAATATGTAGAGCTGTTCCAACAAGAAGCTCGCGTATTAGAAATCATGAATCATCCTGGTATTCCCAAACTTGATTTAGATGGTTACTTCACTTACTATACCCAAAGTTGTCAAGAGCCTTTGCACTGTATTGTGATGGAAAAAATTGAAGGCTTAGATTTAGAAGAATACCTTGCTAAAAGAGGCAACCAACCAATATCTTATAAACGGGTTTTACGTTGGTTAGCGGAACTAAGTTTAATTCTAGAACAGGTACACAATCTAAATTTTTTTCACCGTGATATTAAACCTAGTAATATCATGTTACAAGCAAATGGTTGTCTAGTTTTAATCGATTTTGGCACAGTAAGACAGCTTTCTGACAGTTATATTCAAAAATTCTCGGCAGGTAAAATTACTGGGGTAATATCTAGCGGATATACCCCTATAGAACAAATGAGAGGTAAAGCTGTTAAGCAGTCAGATTTTTATGCTTTGGGAGGTACGATGATCTATCTTCTCACTGCCTTGAATCCTCTGACATTTTATAATTCTCATCGAGACAAAATAGAATGGTCTAAAGCCGTTGAAAATGTTCCACCCGAACTAATTAATCTCATTGATTCAATGGTATCTTCTTTTCCTGCAAACAGACCAACAAGTGCTAGAGCTATTTTTCAAGAAATTGTTAAGATTGATTCTAGTTTGCAAAGCGTAGAAAACTACTGGTTGAAGCCATCAAGTATTTCATCTTTTCAGTCAGTTGAAGCTCGCAGTCAAACAAGTTTTACTAATAATAATTCGACACAAATAATCGAATTTCATCAACAATTATCCTCTCAATTTATCGATCTCTGTTCTCACAATTTAGCGGAGTTTATTGGACCGATGGCAACAATTATTTGCAAGCAAACGTTAGCTGCTAACCCTTATTTGTCGACTGAGGAGTTTGTTCAAGCCCTGGCAAAAAAAATTTCCAATGACCAAGATGCCAAACAATTTAAACAGCGTTTGCTGTAGACAAGCTATTATAACTTAAGATATACATCTAATTTATTTTGGTGATTGGTCTTCAATCATTTCCATTGCCATTTTCAGACTCACCTTGAGACGATTTAAAGAACTAGCTAAAACACCAATTTCATCGTTGGTTTTGTGCTTAAACTCGACGTTAAAATCTCCTGTACTTAAATTTTTAGACAGGGAAGACATCTTATTAATCGGATCGGTAATAGTAAATTTAAGAAATATATTTAATAATACGATTCCTAATACTAAAAAGATAGACACTCTGCCAAGAACTAGCCAGCGCAAATTTTGGGCTTGTTTTACTACTTGACTTGCAGGAACAGAAATAATCTGCGCTCCTACAATTTCATTCATTTTCCACCCAAAACCATTATCTTTGCCATAGGTAGCAATCTGGCTAGCAGGAGCATTTTCAGGGATACTGTGACATCTTAAACAACTCTCTTTCTTGATTGCCAAAGGGCGAGCAATATAAAACAATTCCCCTCCTGGTATGGTATGAAAACCATGCTGTTGTAAATCTACCATTTTCAGATCGGCAGAATTGGGCTTGTCTCGAAAAGACTTGATAATTTTAGTTTCAAACTTGTCTGCTTTATCTCTCAAATTGGTGGGATTAAGAGTAGCTTCTTTATAAAAAAATTGGCTGTATTCTTCGTTGCTTCTAAGATTTTCAAAAATTTCTCGCGCTGAATAAGCAGGTACAGTTTGGGGTATAAAAAACTTTTCTGTTTCTAGTCTTGATGCTAGTTCAGGATTAACTTGAGTGCTAGTATATTGACGTACAGAGTTCATGGTTTCGATTAACAACGATGCTTGGTCAGTAACAATCTGTTCTGCATAGTTTTGCAATATTCTAGATAGTATTAAGTTGATAGTTAAGGTTAAAACCAAAAGAATTATGCCTAAAAGAAGATTTAGTTTCAGACCCAAATTAATATTTTTAAACATAGAAAGCCTTGCTTCAAAATGAAGAAAGTAATATTGTTTTTAATACACGATTCTAAATATATTAACTACAACGTCAATAATACATTAGAAATTTAGGCTTATTTTTTTGGCGATTAATAAGTTTAATAAATAATAGTAAAGTTGCTAACGCCAAGTTTACTATAAAGTCGTATGTTTACTTGTAATAAAAATAACTTAATTTGTTGACTGCAAATATTAAGTATTTTTAAAGACTTTTAGCTGAAATTATAGGAACAAACAACTATGTTGTTGCCTCGTTTTTTGGGAATAATACTCATTTTTGGCACAATAACAGCCTGCAATCAAGTACAACCAGGGGTGTCCAAAAAACTAGTTGTAGGTGTGATAGGTTATGGAGAAGCCGATCGCTCTTTAGATCAATACTCCGACTTACAAAGCTATTTAGGTATTGAACTAAAAAGCATTATAGAAATAGAGCCAGTTTATAATGAGATTCAAGCTTTAGATAAACTTGCCAAGCAAGAGTGGGATTTAGCTTTTACTCCTCCAGGTTTAACGGCGATCGCAATTCGTCGACATCAATATAAGGCGATAATTCCCCTAGAAGGAATTGAAGAACTACGCTCGGCAATCGTAGTTAACCAGGATAGTAGTTTGGAGAATATTAAAGATCTTACAGGTAAAACTATTGCTTTGGGACAAGAAGGTTCAGCAACTAATTATTATTTGCCTATTTACAATCTTTACGGTTTAGCTTTAAAAAAAGTGCGTTTTTCTTCCACTCCCCAAATTAGCTTAAAATGGCTCGAACAAAGAGAAGTCGATGCTGCTGCTTTATCTTTGCAAGAATTTAATCAATATCGCCTAGATTTCCCACAAAAACAATTTCGCATCATTGATGTTGATGCTCACACTATTCCATCTGGTGCAATTATTATTGCTGACAAAATTAAGCCAGAGCAAGCTCAAGTAATCCAAAACGTTTTGGCTCAAGCCCCCTCTAATATTGCTGCTTCTGCAAATTTCTTACCTAACGAACCCGTTCCTCGGTATGAATACTTAACCAAGGTGATCGAAAGAGTGATACCCATTAGCGAAAGAATTAAAGAGCAGCCAGCTTTATTTTATGACTCCCACAAAAGTTTGGCTAAGTGAACAGTTATCTCAACCAACAAAACTTGGTAAACATAAGAATCTCTAAAAGTATTAATCAATCGACTTGCTGTTTGCTACTTGAGCCTAATATGAGTAATAATTTACTATGAAATTGCAGTCACCAAACAATAACTAGAATTCTGGCTCGTCAGTTATTTAAGTAGAATTGGCAAGTTAAAGATGAGACTGCTTAAGTTTTAGATGATGCTATTGGGCTAATTAAGATTGGCATTAACAACACTAGAAAATATCTAATTTTAATACTTTAGTATTTGTTAAGGTTAATGCCCGCTTCTTTCGCCATTGTACCAATACCTTTTTTCTCTAAAGTTTTAATCGCTTTAGTAGATAAGCGCAATCTTACCCAGCGGTTACCTTCTGCCCACCAAACTCTTTTCCATTGCAAATTTACACCCTGCAATTTTTTGGTGCGACGATGAGAGTGTGAAACTGCCATTGCATTATTGGCTTTTTTCCCTGTTATCTGACATCTGCGAGCCATGATTAGCCTCTGATTATATATTACAATCCATTATTATAGCCAAAGTTAGACTCAGACCCGAATTTTATTTTTGGTACTGATTGATAATAATGAAAAATATTCAAGAATATTATCAAATAAGCGATCGCCTGGCAACTTCAGGACAACCCACCAAGGAACAATTTAAGCTAATTGCTAAATTAGGATACCAAATCATAGTTAATTTAGCCATGTCCACGTCAACTAACGCTCTAGCCAACGAAGGAGTGATTGTTACTGACTTAGGTATGGTTTATATTCAGATTCCTGTAGTTTGGGAACATCCGAAGATAAAAGATGTACAGCTATTTTTCCAAACTATGCGCTCTTTTGAGGATTATCACGTTTGGGTACACTGCGCCAAGAATATGCGAGTTTCCTGCTTTGTTTATCTCTGGCAAAAATATGTTCTGCAACTATCTGAAGCCGAAGCCCGATCTACTATGGATCGAATTTGGCAACCCACAGGGGTTTGGCAAAAACTGATTGAGCAAGCTGAAACTAATTTTAGTTAAATATGCTCTAGATATCAAAAAATTTTAGGTATGGTGAACAGTTGTATCTCATAAGCGAAAACCTATGAATAGATCCGACCGAGCTTTGTTTGATATTCTCAGGGAGATTGTCTATTTAAACTCTGCCAGTATTATTTCTAGACTTAAAGAAGTGTCTAAAGCTGGACATTAAGGCATCGATGTTTTTTCTGGCCCCTGGTCGATTACTCCTGATGATCGGTTTCGTAACCCAGAGATACTCCGTGAAGAATTTGCCCGTTTTATCAAAGTTGATGCTGACACTGTTGGCTTAGTTCCCTCTGCAAGCTGTGGCATCGCTTAAGATAGTGATTGGCAAAAATTAAATTAAAGCCCAGTATTCAGTTTATTAAACTGAATGTGGCAAAAACTTATTTTTTTTAGTTAGGCTGGAGTTATTCTTAAATTTTATATATGTATCTAGTAAATAAATAGCTATATATAACTATGAACAAAAGTTGTCAGACAAAAGTAGAAACGCAATTACCAAATTCTACTGTTTCAAAACTCAGCAACCGAAAGAAAAATAGCAAAATAAGCACTTCAGTCAGAAAGTTAGCTGCGGGATGGATAATTTTTCAGACCCTTTTTCTGGCAACTCCTATTTTGGCACAGCAGAAATCTAACAATGATCTCGGTTATGGTGAATTTTTAAAAAAATTAGCAGAGAATCAGGTTACAAAAGTAGAAATTGATGAAACTACTAATCTTGCCCACGTGACCTTAAAGGGACAGCCAAAAGATGCTCCTCCTCAAGAAGTAGTATTATTTGAACAAAATCAGGATCTGATTCCGAAGATACGGGCTAAAAACGTCGATTTTGCGATCAAAACTTCCGTAGATCGCTCAACAACTGTAGGAATTTTGTTGAACCTACTGATCTTTTTTGTCCTGTTATTGGGGCTGATTATGATTGTACGTCGCTCTGCTAATGCTTCTGGTCAAGCTATGAGTTTTGGGAAATCCAAAGCCAAGTTTCAGATGGAGGCAAAAACGGGGATTCAGTTTGATGATGTAGCAGGAATCGAAGAAGCCAAAGAAGAGTTACAAGAAGTCGTAACCTTTCTCAAAGAACCAGAAAGATTTACGGCAATTGGTGCAAAAATTCCTAGAGGAGTGTTGTTAATTGGTCCTCCTGGGACAGGTAAAACCCTCTTGGCAAAAGCGATCGCTGGAGAAGCTGGAGTGCCATTTTTTAGCATCTCTGGTTCTGAGTTTGTCGAAATGTTTGTTGGGGTAGGTGCATCCCGCGTTCGCGATTTATTTAAAAAAGCTAAAGAAAACGCCCCTTGCATTATTTTTATTGATGAAATAGATGCAGTTGGTCGCCAAAGGGGGGCGGGGATTGGCGGAGGCAACGATGAGCGAGAACAAACTCTTAATCAATTGCTGACGGAGATGGACGGTTTTGAAGGCAATAGTGGCGTTATCGTTATCGCTGCTACCAATCGTCCTGATGTTCTAGATCAGGCTTTACTTCGGCCTGGTCGTTTTGATCGTCAGGTAATGGTGGACTATCCTGATTTGCAGGGAAGACTAGGTATTCTAGAAGTTCATGCCCGTGGCAAGAAAATTGCCCCTGAAGTATCTTTAGATGCGATCGCTCGTCGTACCCCTGGATTTAGCGGTGCAGATTTAGCAAACCTACTGAATGAAGCTGCAATTTTGACCGCTAGAAGACACAAAGAGGCTGTGACAATGTTAGAGGTCAATGATGCCGTAGATCGTATTGTTGCAGGCATGGAAGGCATTCCTTTAGTAGATAGTAAGTTCAAAAGACTAATTGCCTATCATGAAGTTGGTCATGCGATCGTTGCTAGTATGATTCCTGGACACGATCCCGTAGAGAAGGTTACTATCATTCCCAGAGGAGGCGCAGGAGGTTTGACCTGGTTTACTCCAGAAGAAGAAATGGGGTTAGAAACCAAATCGAAAATTCTAGCAAAAATTACTTCGCTTTTAGGCGGTAGAGCAGCCGAAGAAATAGTATTTGGCACAGATGAAATAACTCAAGGTGCAGGTCAAGATATTCAAATGCTGACTTCTCTAGCGCGCAAAATGGTAACTAAATTTGGAATGTCAGATTTAGGAGCATTAGCATTAGAGGGTCAAGAACAACCCGTATTCTTGGGCGGTGATTCAGGAAGGAGAAACGAATATTCTGAAGAAGTTGCTGCCCAAATTGATGTGCGTATCCGCAATATTGCTCTGGAGTGTTATCACAAAGCTAAAAATACAATTAGTGAGAATCGTTTAGCTATCGATCGGATTGTAGATATTTTGATTGAAAAAGAAACAATTGATGGTAAAGAGTTTCGCAAATATCTCGCTCAGTTTTCTCCCAATTATCAATCTGAGGAAAAAACAGATAAAACCCTTAGTCTGATTAAAAAGTAGCAACTAGTTAAAGCCTTTTAAAGCAATCGCCTGTACTTAATCTAAGTACAGGCGATTGTTACGTGCGACTGGATCGCTTTTTATTTTTTAACTCGAATAATAGACTTTAAAATCACTTTCTTTTGCTTTCCAAGTATCGCCATAACGATAGTGTAAGTTGTCTTGGCTTACTTGTCCCTAACAGTCGCGATCGCATCATTATCCAATCTCCATCTTCTCGATCTTGAATGCGATCGCGAATATCTACTAAATTACTGAGTGCGATCGCCGAATTTAGATTTTAGTTTAGCCACAAATAAAAACATACATATATCTTAATAATGCTCTTAAAACAAGACCTGTCATACAGGACATTAAAATTCTGCACTTAAAAAAAATTTTACTGCGAATAATATAGACAAGTGCAAAATCTGGTTGAGATCTCGATCAGCCTACAACATAGCTTCGCTACGCAATTTTGCAACTATCGAAAGTTTTCTTAACGATACTTCAGGTAATCAATGTAATTTCAAGTTCCTAAAGCTTAAAAATCATGGAAAATTTAAAAGAAAATCTAAGTCTAAACAATCCTGTTGTCACGATTTTAGATGACGAAGATGATGGAAACTTAGCTGCAAATGATATCTCCCTGCGAGAGGCAATTGTCCATAGCCAAGATGGAAGTAAAGTTAGCTTTGATAACAGCCTGAAGAATAAGACTATTTTGCTGACTCGTGGCGAACTAAATATTGATAAAAATCTAACTATTCAAGGTTTTGATAATGGTCAATTGACTATAGATGGTAATAATAAAAGTCGAGTTTTTAATGTTAACGCCAACAACCCCAATCAATTTGCAGATGTAACTATAGAGAATTTAACTATTACTGGTGGTAATGCTGGCAATCAAAGCGGTGGTGGCATCCTAAATACCGAAAAATTAACTATCAATAACAGCATTATTACTGATAATTCTACAAGTGGAGTTGGCGGTGGTATCTATAATGATTTTCCATATTCAATCGATAACGATCCTGCCGTAATAATTAACAACAGCGTTGTTAGTAATAATTCGGCAGCCAGCGCAGGCGGTGGTATTTATAACTCAACTTCTGGTTCTCTCACTCTAATAAATGCCAGTAGCGTCATTGGCAATTCCACCGATGGCTATGGTGGTGGTGGAATTTATCACTCCTACGGTGAAATAAAGATTGATGATAGTACTATCGATCGAAACACGGCATCAGGCTCTGGAGGTGGTATCGATTCCGGTGGTTCTATCGAAATAGTTGACAGTACTATTAGCAACAATCAAGCAGACTATGGAGGAGGCATCACGATTAGTGGATTTGAGGGCGGTGGCACCTTGGTCAACAGCACTATTAGTGGCAACACTGCTAAGCTATCCGGCGGTGGTATTTCATTCACTGCTACCTATGGTTCTGAAAGCGTTACTAGTAGCACCATTACTAATAATTCGGCTCCAGAGGGTGGAGGAATATATCAAGCTCTAGCTAGGGC
The DNA here is from genome assembly GCA_038259125.1 of Chroococcales cyanobacterium. GTDB lineage: Bacteria > Cyanobacteriota > Cyanobacteriia > Cyanobacteriales > Xenococcaceae > Waterburya. Next base: position 15,060 of record JBBSPC010000046.1, read on the forward strand.
AAATATTACCAGTAGCATCATTGCAGGCAATGTAGACAACAATGATGCTACTGGTGCAGGTATCATCTCTGGAGGTAATAACCTAATTGGTAATGGCGATGGTGCGCCAGATTTTGTCAATCTATTTAAAGGCGATCTCGTTGGTACTGCTAAAAAACCAATAGATCCTCAATTAGGTGAGTTAAAGGATAATGGTGGAAATACTTTTACTCATGCTCTTTTACCTGAAAGTATGGCGATTAATACAGGTAGCAACCCTGAAAAACTAACTACCGATCAACGGGGAGAAGGGTTTGAGCGTGTTTTATTTGATGCCCCTGATATTGGAGCTTTTGAAGCCGATACCGACTCGATTTACGATCTCCCATTTCTGCCACCTGAACCAACATCAAGGATAGTAACAACTCTAGATGATGAAGATGATGGTGATTTGAGTGCCAATGATATTTCCCTGCGAGAAGCAATTCTAGAGAGCAATTCTGGAGATAGTATTACTTTCGATCCTAGTCTTAGTGGCGGAAAGATTACTCTGACTCTAGGAGAGTTAACTGTAAATAAAAGTTTAAATATCACTGGTTTGGGTGCAGATAAGTTAACCATAGATGCTGATAATAAGAGTCGAGTATTTAACGTGGATAATGGTTCTGATACCGATCTTGATGTGACCATCGCCAAACTAACTATTAGCGGCGGAAATGCTGGCAAAGAAGGAGGCGGTGGTATTAATAATCACGAAAATCTGACAGTTAATCAATCCAGTATTGGCGGAAATTTAGCTGGATTTGGCGGTGGTGTATTAACGAGCGACTTTGCTAAAACAACTATCAATAACTCTACTGTTAGCGATAATTCAGCTGAGTTTGGCGGTGGTGTGAGGAATTCTACCTCTATTACTACTATCAATAACTCTACTATTAGCAACAACAATTCGACGAAATATGATGGCGGTGGTATTTTTAGTACCAGCAGTACCGAGTATATTAGCTCAACCATAGTCAACAACAGTACGATTAGTGGTAATACTGCTAAGGGTCGAGGTGGCGGTATTGGTGCTTTTGATACCGATTTAAAAGTTACTAATAGTACGATTACTGATAATACTGCTCAGAATAATCGTAATCTTGATGAAGGTAATGGTAGCGGAGTTTATGCTCAATTTTCCATCAGTACTTTTACTAGCAGTATTATTGCTGGCAATGCTAAGAATGATTTTTTTGCTAGCGATGGAACTACAGCTAGCGGTGGTAACAATCTGATTGGCAATGGGGGTGGTACAGTTTTTATTAACGGCATTAAACAGGATCTTGTCGGCACCGCTGATGCTCCTGTTGCACCTCAGCTAGAAGAATTAAAAGACAATGGCGGTCTGACTTTTACTCACGCTCTACTACCCGATTCTCTGGCAATTAATGCAGGTAGCAATCCTGAAAAACTAACTACCGATCAACGAGGTGCAGGTTTTGAGCGCACTCTGTTTGATGCCCCCGATATTGGTGCTTTTGAAGCGGATACCGACTCAACTTACGCTCCTTTAGTGCTACCACCAAACCCCGTTGTAACCATTTTAGATGACGAAAACGATCGCGATCTAAGTGCAGATGATATTTCCTTGCGTGAGGCAATTTTATATAGTGATAGTGGCGATACAATTACCTTCGACTCTAGTCTTAGCGGTGGCACTATTACTCTAGAATTAGGACAATTAATCATTGAGAAAGACCTTACCATTAAAGGTTTGGGAGCAAATAATTTAACTATCGATGCCAATAATAATAGTCGCGTTTTCAAGATCGATGATGGCATAAAAGACTCAAATTACGTTGACGTAAAAGACTCAATTATTAATGTGACTCTTGATGGCATTACTATTACTGGAGGTTCTACCAAGGACTATCCGCCCGATTACTACAACAAATTGGGGGGAGGAATCTATAACAAGGAAAATCTAGTAATAACTAACAGCATCATTGCTAAAAATGCCTCCCAAGGTAGTGGTGGTGGAATCTATAACCAAGGTACTATCAAAATTAACTCTAGTACTATTGCCGATAATTCTGCCAAATCAGACCTTCTGGGAAATGCTGGCAGTGGTGGGGGCATTTCAAACTCTAACGAAGCTGATGATGGTTCTATCGCTATGAAAATTAGCAATAGCACCATTTCTGGTAATACGGCTGAAGGTAATGGTGGGGGCATTTCTAATAGTGGGTCTTATTATGATAATCCTAGTCAGACCATAATTACTAATAGCACCATCTCTGGCAATAAGGCTCAAGGTAATGGAGGTGGTGTTAATAGTTTTCGTCTCCATACCAAAATACAAAACAGTACTATTTTCAATAATTCTGGGTCTTTGGGTAGTGGTGTTTATCACGAACAAGCATATGGTGATGATCCCAGTGGTTCTACTACCCTAGAAAGTACTATTATCGCGGGAAATGTTGGCGATCGCGATATTGATGATCAAAGTATAGTGGTCAGCGATGGTCATAACCTGATTGGCAATGGGGATAAGACTGATTTTGCTGATGGTATCAAGGGAGATTTAGTCGGTACTGCTGATGCTCCTGCCAAATCTCGCTTAGGTGAGTTAAAAGACAATGGCGGTTTGACTTTTACTCATGCTCTACTTCCCGACTCCCAAGCAATTAATGCAGGTAGCAACCCAAACAAACTAACTACCGACCAGCGAGGATTAGAACGTTCTGTTCAACAAACCGACATTGGTGCGTATGAAGTTCAACCAGGATCGATTGATACTGCCAATCTTGAGATTATTAATGGCGATCTGGGTGATGATATCTTAACTGGCACCGCTAAGAGAAATATCCTTAACGGTAAGGCTGGCAATGATACTCTCAACGGTGGTCAGCAATTTGATCGACTAAATGGTGGCGATGGTGATGATGTTTTGATCGGCAATGGCGGGATTAATGTTCTTCTTGGCGAAGAGGGAAAAGATCTGTTTTATTTGGAGAACATCAAAGGAAGTCTCGAATGGATTCGTGATTTTGAACTTAATCAAGATCGCCTTGGTTTAGCTGATAATATTACCTACGATGAACTGGAAATTAGTGGTAAAGTTAATAGCTTTATTAGTTATCAAGGTGAATTGGCAGTGGTGCTAGGTGTTAGTCCAAGCCAACTGACCATCGACCAGTTTAAAGAACTATAGACCAAAAAGCCGATTCTGATTCGACTTACTAAATAATACCAAATAAAAGAGCGATCGCTCTTTTATTCTCTGATCTAGCAAGCAAACTCAAGTTAAAATAATCCTTAAAGCTATTTTTTTTGCTCTTAGGTAATTACTAATGAATCCTGCTCTATCTCAATTTGGTTCGCAGATGTCTCAACTAACGGGAGTCAGAGCAATCATGAAAGACATTATTGAAACCTTGAGCAATAGTGCAGGCAAAGAATTTATTAATCTTAGTGCAGGTAATCCTGTAATTTTGCCTGAAGTTGAACAAATGTGGCGCGACTGCACCCAAGAATTGTTGGATAGTGATGAATACGGCGAAGTGGTTTGTCGTTATGGTTCATCCCAAGGCTATGCACCTTTAATTGAGGCTGTAATTAACGATTTTAATGCTCGTTATGATTTAAACTTGGGCGATCGCAATATTCTCATTACAGGTGGTTCTCAGGCTCTATATCTCTATGCTGCTAACGCTTTTGGTGGTTATACTGCATCAGGAGAACTAAAGCAGGTTGTTTTACCGCTTAGTCCCGACTATACAGGTTATGGTGGCGTTAGTTTAACCCCAGAGGCGTTACTGGCATACAAACCCAATTTAGAAATCGACGAGGACAAACATCGGTTTAAATATCGTCCTGACTTTAGCCAACTGCAAATAAATGAGCAAACTGGCTGTGTAATCTTTTCTCGCCCCTGCAACCCTACAGGAAACGTAATCAGCGATGAAGAAGTAGTTAAAATAGCTGCCTTAGCTGCCAAGCAAAATGTGCCTGTATTTATCGACTCTGCTTATGCACCGCCTTTTCCCGCCTTAAACTTTACCGCCATGACTCCCCAGTTTGGCGAGAATATTATTCACTGTATGAGCTTATCTAAAGCAGGATTGCCAGGGGAGAGAATTGGTATTGCTATTGGCGATCCTCAACTGATTCAAATATTAGAATCTTTTCAAACAAATGCCTGTATACATTCTTCCCGCTATGGGCAGGCGATCGCCGCTAGGGCGATCGCATCTGGTAAACTAGCTGATCTTGCCACAAATGTTATTCGTCCCCACTATCAGCGTAAAATCGAAGTTTTAGCTAATACTCTCGATGCAGCTATGCCGCAAGACATTCCTTGGTATCTCCATCAGGGGGAAGGAGCAATTTTTGCCTGGCTATGGCTTAAGGATTTGCCGATGACAGACTGGGAATTTTATCAACAATTAAAAGCGGTAGGAGTGATTGCTGTACCTGGAAGTACCTTTTTTCCTGGATTAAAAGAAGATTGGCAGCATAAACAACAGTGTTTACGAATTAGCTTAACTGCAACCGAAACCGAAATAGCCGAGGCAATGCAGCGTTTAGCCAAAGCTGCCAAAAATGTTTATCAAACAGTAACAGTTTAAAATAAGTATCAATAATGAACAATCTCGAATTAACCATCAACCAAGAAATAGAATGGTTAGAAGTAGGAACCATCACCTCGCCTCAAGGTTTAAAAGGAGAATTACGCGTATATCCAGACTCCGATTTTCCCGAGCGTTTTACTAAAGCAGGTACTCGTTGGCTCAAACATCCTCAGACTTCGGCGATTACAGAAGTCCAGTTGCGAAGAGGCAGATACATTGCGGGAAAAAATCTGTATGTAATTAAATTAGAGGGAATAGAAGATCGCAGCCAAGCTGATGAACTACGCGATCATAAACTGCTGGTGGATAAAAGCGATCGCCCAAAACTAAAAACAGATGAGTATCATGTTGCTGATTTGGTAGGCTTAGGAGTCTATCACCAAGAAACAGGCAAAAATATAGGAGTAGTTGTCGATCTGTATACAGCAGGAAATGATTTATTAGAAATCAGGTTGCACCAACAGCCAGATATAGAAGCCAAAAGCCAACGCGATTTGTCTGAGATTAGCCGACGCAGCAAACGCAAAAAATACAGACCAAAATCGTCAAAACCTGTTACTGTTTTTGTTCCCTTTGTCAAAGAAATAGTTCCTGTAGTCGATATCGCTAACCAACGTTTAGAAATAACTCCTCCCAATGGCTTGTTAAATATCCACGAATAAGTTCAGGCTAATTGGGGCTAAACAATTCTTCTAAATTATACATAGGGCAGATTTACTTTTTGTGTGCTGAATTATCCCACATATTAGTAGATCTAGAGCGAACTTTTCGAGCATTTGCCGCTGCATCATCTTCTGCCTGTAGCTCTGCTAATAAAGGTTTAACTAACTTAACTATGTTTTTCCAAGATAAGTCTTTTTCAGGCAGGTATTCGGCTAGCTCTCTCAAAGCATCTTGAGCTTCTTTAATGACTCGATCTAGATCTTGTTCTTTTTCTGCTGTTAAAGGAGTAGAGCTACGCAAAAGGTCTTTTTGAACCGCAGCTAATCCTTTGCGAACTTCCTGAGTGATTTGGACGCTATATTCTGAGCGTCCTTTTAATTTTTGTTTGTTATATCCTTGTTGGGAAGAAGCGTACAATGCTGGCAGTCTATTAAGAGCATAGGTAGCTACTTCTATTGGGTTGACAAACTTTTGAATATTATTGGGCAGGCGAACTATCTGCCTTTCGATTTCTTCTGAAACCAATACTTCCATAACATTGCGATTAATATAATCGTTTTCTGAGCGGTTAATTGCCATCGCTGTAAATTTTACTAACAAATAATATTAGAGCAAATAAGAATTTAAAATTAAATCTTGCTCTCTCTATCTATACATAAATAACCTTGATTGCCTAGGAGCAAGTACCGTGAAATAGCGGATATTTGCCTAAACTTTATTTTTTATAGCTATTAAACTGCATTTCTTTACGGAGAAATTAAATTAGACTTGATTAAATTATTAATCTTCCCTCGCTAATTAAGCTATTTTATTTGCTCTTTGATTAATTTAATTACTGGGTCAACTTTTTCAGGAAAAATAACTACCAAATCATTGGCTTGAGCTAAATTTAAAGCTTTGTTAATAGCCTCTATTTCATCCAGCATAATTTCATAGCTAGCAGCAGAATCCTCTTGACAGATACCTTTGACAATCAGATCGGCAACTTCTTTTGGTTCTCTGCCTCTAAAGTCTTGGTCTTCTTTAATTAGAATATGATTAAAATTCTTGGCTGAAATATTACCCAACAAAACTAAATCTTCATCACGGCGATCGCCAGGGCCGCCAACTACGCCAATTCTTTTGCCCTGCCAGTTACAGACAAAATCGCCCACAGCCTTATATCCATGGGCATTATGAGCATAGTCTACTAGCACGTGGAACTCTCCTACATCAAATAGATTCATTCTGCCTGGAGTTTGTTCGGCAGAAATTTGAAACGTACGTATTCCTCGGCGGATAAGCTCTATATCAACCCCTTGGGCAAAAGCTGCCAAACAGCCAGCTAAAGCATTAGCAATCATAAAGGGAGCCATGCCTTGCATCGTCATGGGAATATTAATTGCTTTTTCAATCCTGAGAGTCCATTTTCCTTCTAAAATTGAAAGATAGCCATTTTCATAAATTGCTGCAAACCCATTGCGACGCAGATGCTCAATAATAATTTGATTATCAGGATTCATCGAAAAATAGGCAACTTTGCAGTTTACCCGCTCTGCCATTGCTGCGACTAAAGGATCATCTGCGTTCAAAATTGCATAACCGTCAGCTTTAACCGTTTCGGCAACTATGCTTTTAACTCTTGCCATTTGTTCGATGGTATCAATACCACCCAAACTAAGATGATCGGCAGCGACGTTTAAAACTACGCCAATATCACAGCTATCAAAAGCTAGTCCTGAACGCAACATACCACCCCGCGCAGTTTCTAGTATGGCTACTTCTACTGTGGGATCTCTGAGGATTGCCGCTGCACTATAAGGACCTGTATTATCTCCTTGCTCGACTAAATATTCTTGAATATAAATACCATCGGTAGCAGTAAAACCGACTACTTTATTCGTTTGGCGATAAATATGAGCAATTAGACGAGTAGTAGTGGTTTTACCATTTGTTCCCGTAATTGCCACTATGGGAATACGGCTAGGAGCTTTATTAGGAAACAACATTTCTAATACTGAAGCACCAATGTTACGCGGAAGTCCCATACTAGGGGAAGCGTGCATTCTAAAGCCAGGAGCAGCATTAACTTCGACGATAACCCCTTTTGTTTCTTTTAGAGGGCGACTAATATCTGAGGTAACGATATCAATGCCTGCAATATCAAGACCAATTATTTTAGCCACTCTTTGAGCTATCCAGATGTTTTCGGGATGAATCTCGTCGGTGCGGTCAATAGCAATGCCTCCTGTACTCAAGTTAGCTGTTGCTCTTAAATAGGCTATTTCCTGTTCAGGTAAAATTGAATCTAAACTATAGCCTTGTTTGGTTAATACCGCCTGAGATGTAGGATCGACGATAATCTTAGTTAAAACGTTGTCGTGTCCGTTACCTCTTCTGGGATCTTGATTGGTAATATCAATTAGCTCTTTGATGGTAGATTTACCATCGCCGACTACGTGAGCAGGAACTCTCTCCGCTACAGCCACAACTTTATTGTTGATGACTAAAACTCGATGATCGTTTCCCTGATAATACTGCTCAACAATTACCGATCGCGTTTTGGCAGCCTTGCTAGCTATGTCATAAGCCTTTTCTGCCTCTGACCAGTCATTAATATTGATGGTAATGCCTCGACCATGATTGCCGTCTAGGGGTTTAATCACGATGGGATATCCCCCAACATCGGCGATCGCGTCTGTTAATTCGTCTACGTATTCAATTACCGTACCTTGAGGCACTCGAATTCCTGCATTACCTAGCATGGTCTTGGTGCCTTCTTTGTCACTGGCAAGCTCTACTGCTAGAATGCCTGTATTATTGCTCAAGGTAGCCTGAATTCTTTTTTGTCTGGCTCCATAGCCCAACTGCAACATCGCCCGCGCACCAAGCCAAGCCCAAGGAATCTTGCGGGCTTCTGCTTCTTTGATAATAGTTTCTGTAGAAGGACCTAAAGCAGTATTAGCATATAGTTCCCGTAGATCTGCTAAATCTTGTTCTAATTCGACCTGGGAATAAGTCCCAGTTTCTACAATTGAGCTACATAGTCTGACTGCTGCTCTGCCTGCATAGCGACCAGCCTGTTCTTCTACATATTCAAACACCACGTTGAAAACACCTGGAGTGGAAGTTTCTCTAGTACGTCCAAAGCCCACAGGCATATCCGCGAGTTCTTGCAGTTCTAAAGCCACGTGTTCAACAATGTGACCCATTAGCGTGCCTTCGCTGACTCTTTCTAGAAAACCACCACGATACCCACGAGAACAATAATGTTCGATGATGCTTGGCAATACTTCTACTAAACCATCATAAAATCCAAAAATTTCGTTAGAGGGTTTTTCGATTAGCTCCTCTAGATCTAATACCATAGCAATCAACTTATTGCGTCGGATGCTCCAGTAGTTCGGGCCACGTAACGTTTGAGTTGTCAGAATTCTCATTGTGGTTTATGCTTCGCTGCTTAAGGCTGATTAGACAGCGCCATGATAACTAAACTATAATCTCGCTCTTTTGAGCTATCAAACTGTTCTTGGTGAACAATTCAATTACCAATTCAATATCAATTTTAGTCTTTTTCCTGTTTTATCTAGTTCAGGGGGGTATGCTGATACAAATCATAGCGATCGCCATGTTCTAGAATATGCAGTCTTAGATTGTGCAGGCTCAAAGGTTCGTTTCCCTGTACTTTTTCTAAATTAGTATGAGTCATTTCCCGTGCATCAACAATGGTGACGGTGCCTTTGCCAATTACTTGAATTGTGTCGTCATTTTCAAACATGGCGCAGGTGTCTTCATCAATACCAATTCCTAAAAGACTAGGATAGAGAGCAATTGCACTTAAAAGCCTTGCCAAACGATTACGATTATAAAAGTGCTGATCTACCAAAACTTCTGGAATAATATTTAAGCCTGTAGACATATCCACTAAGGCACGGTTAGGAGATTCGGCACTGCTTCCGCCTGAGATCATATGATGACCCATCACCGCTGCCCCTGCACTAGTTCCCGCTAAACTAATTTTTCTCTGTTGCGCTTTGGCGATAATTTGATTCATCAAGGAAGTACCAGCAAGCAAACTACAGAGGCGAAGCTGATCTCCACCAGTCATAAAAATTCCCGTGCAGTTCTCGACAAAATTAAGATAAACTAAATCATCTGCTCCATCGCGATCGCGCACATCTAAGACCTTGATCTCTTTTGCTCCCATCTCGCTAAAGAGCCGATTGTAGCGTTCGCCAATTAGATTTGGTTCTCTAGATGCACAAGGAACAATGCCCAAAATAGCATCTGTTCCTCCAGAACGATTAAAAAAAGTTTGTAGTATTTGTTTGCCGTGTACTTTATCTTCAGCACCGCCAATAACTAGAATAGCGTTTTTGGTGGATTGCGAAGATTCGATAATGTGATTTTTAACTTCGGTATTGATCATAATTGAATTTACGGACAGGAGATAAACCCTTGACTACTGCTGATCGTAACGACACTGACGATTTTCTGCTGTGTCAAAAAATACTTAACTCCCGTTAGTTGTAAAGCTTACACTGAAACCTTATTTGTTAGTATTCTCTATTAAATCTATTAATTATCGTGCGTTTTGATATTATCACTCTTTTCCCCGACTTTTTCGCTTCTCCTCTCAATACCAGTTTACTAGGTAAAGCGATCGCCAAAGAAATTGCTACGGTTAATTTAATAAATCCTCGTGACTTTACTACAGACAAGCATCACAAGGTAGATGACATTACCTATGGCGGTGGGGTAGGGATGTTACTCAAGCCTGAACCTATGTTTGCAGCAGTAGAATCATTGCCAGTTTTGCCTCAGCGGGAGATTATTCTCATGACTCCTCAAGGGCAACCTTTGGATCAGCCTTTACTCAAAGATTTAGCCAGTAATTATCAGCAGCTAGTAGTCATCTGTGGACACTATGAAGGAGTAGATGAAAGAATACGTCAGCATTTGGTCACAAAAGAGGTGTCTTTAGGGGATTTTGTCCTAACCTGTGGTGAAATTCCTGCTCTTACTTTAATTAATGGCGTAGTTCGGCTTCTACCTGGAACAATAGGGAAAGTAGAGTCTCTCAAGGCAGAAAGTTTTGAAACCGATTTATTAGACTATCCTCAATATACTAGACCCGCAGAATATCGAGGCTGGCAAGTGCCAGAAGTATTACGTTCAGGTAATCATAAATTGATCGACGAGTGGCGAAAAGATCAGCAGATCGAGCGTACTCGCGATCGCCGTCCCGATTTATGGGAGAAATGGCGATCAATGAACAATACTTGAGATTTTAAATTTATTTGACAATGCTGATCCCCAATGTTGAAAATGCGGTTGTCGATATTCGTAAGCTACGGGATTATTGTCTTAATTCAGAACATAGTACAGGCAAACATAAAGCGCGACTTTTTCAATCTATGCTAGGGATGACTGCGGAAAATGCACCTGAATTACAGCAAATTCTGTTGCAAGTTATCAAAACCCATCCAGCAAAGTTAGGGCGCAAAGACTCTTTTGGACAGCGTTATACTTTAGACTTTATGTTGGAATGGCAAAATAAAAGTGCAGTCATTCGTAGTGGCTGGATTATTGAACTCAATTCCTTAATTCCCCGTTTGACCAGTTGCTATCCTCTCACATGAGACTTGGAGGTAGACCGAAAATGACAACTAATAAGATTAAGCTTCTTGATGTAGTAGCATTAATTACCGATCTTCCCGAAGACAATCTTCGGCGGGGTCAAGTAGGAACTGTAGTAGAAATTTTGGCTAATGGTACTGCTTTTGAAGTTGAATTTAGCGATAAGGAAGGACGTACTTATGAATCTCTGGGTTTACTTCCCGAACAGTTGATGGTATTGCACTTCGAGCCAGCTTTCCCTAATTTTCAGCCTGAGATGATTACAGCCTAGAGAAGAACAGATTAGATAATGTACTCGCGATCGCCGTCCCGATCTCTGGGACAAATGGCAAGAAAATAATTACTGATTAATAATAAAACCGACAGGAGATAATTGTCAAATACTTATCACTGACTGCGTATACAAGACGATTGCTATCATCAATGCGACGCGACCAAAAACCTGATAAATTTTCTCTCAAAGGTTCGGGCTTGCCAATTCCTCTAAACGGTGTACTTTTGGCTGCCTTGATCAGCTTATTAATTCTCTTCAATGTCTTCTTATCTTGGTTTTGCCAGTAAAGATAGCTACTCCAAGCCTCGTCAGTCCAAGCTAAAATGCGACTACTCATCTAATAAATCTTTTTCTGTCACCTGTCCCTGTTTGTATTGAGCAATTGAACGTTCTAAATGAGCAGCATTTGCTGGAGATTTGAGTAAATGAACGGTTTCTAACAAGCTATTAAAATAATCAAGAGACATAACTACCGCATCATCAGTATCCCGTCTAGTGATTACTGTATAGTCAGCATCTTCAATTACTCGATCTAAAATACTTTTGAACTTATTTCTTGCTTCAGTAAAAGTTACTATTTTCATTATTCAGACCTGTCTTACTATCTGTACAAGTATAATAAATTATTTTAAATTGCTCAATATGAAGACTAGATTCTTTTAAGTATTGCGATCGCCGTCTCGACTTATGGACAAAGTAACAATGGAAAATAGACAAAATTAACAGCTATTACTCAGTTAGTAATAAATACTCAAAATATAAATACTCCAAAGGTAGCGTTGGTAACTGGTGCATCTTCAGGTATAGGTAAAGCGATCGCATTGCAATTAATTGAAGATGGTTTAGCTGTCTATGCTGCTGGTAAATATGTAAAATTGCTGGTTTTGATGAGAAAGCTCCTTGGAGATCGCATCTTCGATAAAATCATCATGAGTTTATCATAAAATTATTTTGCAAGAGGTCTAGTAATCAGTAATTCTTGTTCGCCAATAATTATAAAAACCAGTTAGCTTTCCCAAACCCTGGGGAGGTTTAATTACCAGCAATCTTAAGCTGTTGAGCAGCATTCGCATATTAGTTATCAGAAAAGTAAAATAGTTGCCATGCTTTTCAATATGAATTAGATAGCTATGGGTAATATGCTTGTACTTTTGAAGTGTATCACGATTAGTAATTGAAGATGTATCGTGTATAACTTTTATTAGGTGAGTTACGGCTATTTGATGTCCTTGCCGACCATAACGCAGACAAAAATCTAAATCTTCGTAATATAAAAAATAGCGATCGCAAAATTGAGGACATTGGGAAAAGTTTTGACAGTTAATCAGCAAACTACAGCCGCTTACCCAATCAGTTTTGATATAGTCCTGGCTTAAATCGTTTGGCAACGTATTAATAATAGATATAGCAGCACTACCAGAGGTGAATGTTCCTCCAGCAGAAGTTATTTCTCCTGCCGAATTAATCACTATAGTTCCCAAGATTGAGATTTCAGAGTGTTTTTTAAAAAAAGCTAAGATGGTTTTAACAACGTCTTGTTCAAAGTAGGCATCAGGATTAATTAACCAAACAATAGCTTGATTATTTTGATTGTTAATCCAATTCAAACCTATGTTACAGGCTTTTCCAAAACCTAGATTACAATTGGCTTCTATTATTTTTATATGCTGGTTATCTAGTTTTGACAACTCTCGATCTTCAGGAGAATTATTAACAACAACCACCTGATATTTATCATTATTTTGTTCGGACAAAGATTTAAGTAAGCGAGCGAGCAGACTACTGGAATTGTAATTAACTGTTAAAAAATAAAGATTAACCATAATTTTATTTTTGAAAATAAATATAATTCTGCTAGTTGCTCAAGTGTCACCCATAAGTTCTAGGCGTAAAAGAAGATTACAATATGAGAGATAAATCCCTGGGCGTGGAATATGCTGCTTGCAACGCAGCATTTGGGTCCACTAAAAAAGTTTTGATAATTGGAGGCTGTGGCAGAATTGGTAATAGTGTTGCCCAGGATATTTCCAACCATACTGACGCAGAAGTTACTATAACCTCTCGTAATCCTCAACAGGTTAATTCCCCTTTTCATTTCCAGACTTTAGATTTGGCAGATCGAGAACAGCTAAAAAAAGCGATCGCCTCAAAAGATTTGGTAGTTCACTGTGCAGGTCCTTTTCACCATCGAGACGGTAGGGTGTTAAAGACTTGTATTGAAGCAGGGATAGATTATATTGACGTAAGCGATCATCGTTCTTTTTATGAACGGGTAATCAAATATGACGATAGAGCGATCGCATCTGGAGTCACAGCCATACTTAATACGGGCATTTTTCCTGGTATTTCTAATAGTATGGTCAAACAAGGCATTGAGCAATTTGATCGACCTCAGAAGATTCATTTAAGCTATGTAGTAGCAGGATCGGGGGGTGCAGGATTAACCGTGATGCGGACTACCTTCTTAGGCTTGAGAAACAAATTTTCTGCTTGGATTGATGGTAAATGGCAGAATACCCTACCCTACACCGAAAGAGAAGTGATTGAGTTTCCTCAGCCCTATGGCAAGACGGGGGTGTATTGGTTCGATATGCCAGAAACCTATACTTTTGCTGATTCTTTTGCTGTAGATACCGTAATTACCAAATTTGGCTCAATTCCTGACTGGTATAACCATTTAACCTGGATTACGGCTCATATATTTCCTGAAGCTTGGGTAAGCAGTCCCCAGGGAATCGAATTTTTCGCTCGCGTCAGCTATCTGATGACTAAGGTTACAGATGAATTTAGCGGCATCGGCGTAGCAATGCGGGCAGAAATTACAGGAGAAAAAGAGGGCAAACCCCAAACCTATCGCGCCACTATGGTACATGACAATACGGCGATCGCGGCGGGGGCTGGCACAGGTGCGATCGCCGAGCTAATCTTAAATGGTAAGCTAAAGCAGCCAGGTATTTATCCTGTAGAACAAGTTTTATCTAGCCAATTATTTACAGAAATTATGAACAGCCGTCAAATAAAAATAACTGTCAGTTATTAATTCTTTAAACGGCGTTACTGAATGTGTACTGCTAAAATAGTATTTCGTTTATTTATCTACAAATAGAAATTCTTTAAAAGCTCTGATTACAAAGCAAATTAGTGTCAGAAGTATCTATGTTGGCGATCGCATTTTCGAAAGGACTGTAAATAATTGATAATTGATAATTGACTTATCGTTTAGTAGTTAGATCCCAACAAATACAAGAGCATAAAATAACTTTAGATGCTCAACAGCAACACTATTTATTGCGAGTATTGCGGTTAGGAAATGGCGATCGCTTTATTGCCCTCGACGGTGCTGGTAATTCTTGGTTGGCAGAAATTACGGCTCAATCAGCACAAATTATTGAACCAGTTGCTATCAAAACAGAACTGTCTGTATCTCTGACTCTCATTACTGCTTTACCCAAAGGAAGCGGTTATGAACAGGTGGTGCGCTGCTGTACAGAATTGGGAGTAAGCAATTTTATGCCTGTAATTAGCGATCGCACTATTCTCAAACCTAGTTCAAATAAAGTTCAACGCTGGCGCAAAATTGCCATAGAAGCAGCAGAACAATCTGAAAGACAAATTGTTCCGAATGTTTTTGAGCCTGAAAACTTTACTTTAGCAATTAATCGCCTTTCATCTAACCAAGGCAAATATATTTGCGTAGCGCGAGGAAATGCACCGACTCTTTGGAGTTGTTTACCAAAGCAAACCCAGTCAGAAATAGTTATTGCCACAGGCTGCGAAGGTGGCTGGACTGAAGCAGAAGTAGAAAAAGCGATCGCTGTTGGTTTTCAACCTGTGTCTCTAGGAGATCGCATTCTTAGAGCTATTACTGCACCAGTGGTGGCTAGTTCGTTAGTAATGGCAGCATTAGAATAATCTCTTACTTTTTATTTATTTTTTGTAACGCTCAATACGAAATAATTTCTTATTATAAGAGGACGAAATCGCAATTTTGAGCTTTAATCTAAATCGATACAGCATTTTTTCTAAAAATACTATGAAATTATCAAAAAAGTTAAAGTTAGCAGCAATTTTCTTTAGTGTGATCGCGCTAACAAGTCCTTTACCTGCTGCTTTGGCACAGTTTAGTGCAGCACCTATCCCGGCAGATCAGGTAGTAGCCGTGGCAGTTCCGGCGGGGGCAATTGGCTATAGTTTAACAATAGTGCAGCAAATTCCTGGTAAAAAGCAGTGTTTTGCTGAAAAAGGTTCTCAACCAACAATTATCGATCCACTCTGGACGACTTTTGACTTTACAAATAGCTGTCTTCGTTCTACAGATAGTAATGGCTATTCAGTCAGTCTAGATGGGCAGGATAATGGACTAGACTATCGGCTAGACGTTGTTCCTAAAGGGAACGAACTTCAACTAGTTGCCAACAGCTACCAAGATCGTTCTAAACTAGTGGTAGGTCAAACCTTTGGTAAACCTCCCAAGGGAGAATATGCCAAAATTCAGTTAAATCCAGGTTGGGAATTAACCAAAAAAGTATATCAAGGAAAAGTTTTAGGATCTTTTTTGCTTAGTGGCGATTCACAGGCGATCGCAGCAGCAGGTGGTACAACTCCCCAACCTGGTGCTAAATTTAGCGATATTGCCAACGACATTTACAAAAAAGAGATTGAACAAGCTATCGCCCTGGGATTTATTGCTGGTTACAAAGACAAAACTTTCCGTCCTACAGAACCTCTAACCAGAGAACAATTAGTGTCAATGGCTTATGGTGCATTAGAAACAGTTAAGAGCGTACAGCTTGCTCCCCTTCCCTCTGTTCCTACTCAGCCTTATGCTGATGTTGATTCTTCTCGCTGGAGTGCTGCCAAAATTCAATGGGCTAAAGAAAACGATATTGTTAAAGGTTATCCTGATGGTTCATTTAAACCAGAACAACCTGTAACTAGAGCCGAGCTAGTTGTAGTGTTACAAAATCTAGCTAAGTTTGCTAATACCAAGGAGGGTAAACCAGCAGAATTAAAACCTACTCAGCAACCCAAGGCTTTTTCTGACACCGCCAATCATTGGGCTAGTCAAACTATTCAAACTATGTCAGCCTATTGCGGAGTAGCTTCAGCCTATCAAGAAATGGGTAATGCTTTCCAACCCAATACCCCAGCAGCTAGAGATTACGCAGCAGCAGCAACCCTCAGAACTCAAGAGTGCTTGACAGGTGGAAAATCTAAAGGAGAGATGAATATGAAAGAGGGTATGCAGGACAATATGAAAAAAGAAGAGATGAACATGAGTAAATAATTAGCGTTAATCGAAGCTAATTGTTACAACCAAAAAAGAGGGTATAGTGACCCTCTTTTTAATAAATATTTTTCTATGTGAGCTAGATCGCATATAGGTGACGAAAATCAATATATAACTGAGATATCCATTAATATTTATTTAAGGATGTAAGTATAATGCTCTTTATATCAAGTATATTTGTAAGAATTCAGGTATTAAATTGAGGGACTAAAGAAGGGCGATCGATAACACCAATGGTTGCCATTAAAGCCTGTGTGAAAAAATCCATTACAGAGCGGTGCTGAAAACGACAGGTTTGAATCACACTCAACAAATTAGCA
>JBBSPC010000047.1:0-31624 GCA_038259125.1 Chroococcales cyanobacterium
AAGCCCTAATAAATAACGGAGTGAAACATTGAACAATATGGGTGCAGGGATAGCGATTACTGGATGTGGTTCGGCTGCACCAGAGGCAGTTTTGACTAACGATCATTTGGCGCAGATGGTTGCCACCTCTGACGAATGGATTAATACCAGAACGGGTATGAGCAATCGTCATATCGCCTCAGCTACCGAATCTCTTAGTCAGCTATCTGCTGTGGCTGCCCAAAATGCGATCGCCATGGCAGGAATTACCGCCACCGATATTGATTTGATCATTCTGGCTACCTCCACTCCCGACGATCTGTTTGGTAGTGCCTGTAAAATTCAAGGGTTGATTGGGGCGACGAATGCGGTTGCTTTCGATCTTACGGCTGCTTGTTCTGGGTTTATTTTTGCTTTGATTACGGCTTCTGGGTTTATTCGCACTGGAGTATACAAAAACGTTCTAATTATCGGCGCAGATATATTATCTCGTTGGGTAGATTGGTCAGATCGCTCTAGCTGTGTTTTGTTTGGCGATGGTGCGGGAGCAATGGTATGTCAAGGGATCGATCATGGCGATCGCCTATTAAGCTTTGGAATGTATAGTAATGGTAGTCAAAATGATTCTCTTAATTTGAATTACTATAGTCGATCCAAACCACTGGTAGAGAATATAACTGCCCAATACGGTTCATATCAGCCAATAACCATGAATGGTAGAGAAGTATATCGCTTTGCTGTGGCAAAAGTCCCCGAAGCAATTAGCAAAGCTATGTTTCAAGCTAACTTAACGGCAGATAATATTGATTGGCTATTGCTGCATCAGGCAAATCAGCGCATCATGGATGCAGTAGCAAAAAGGCTCAAAATCCCTACAGAAAAAATTTTAAGTAATATAGCTGAATATGGTAATACTTCTGCTGCTTCTATTCCTCTTGCATTAGATGCTGCGGTTAGAGATGGGAGAGTTCAGCCAGGGCATATAATTGCTGCTTCTGGCTTTGGTGCAGGATTAACCTGGGGTGCAGCTATTTTTAAGTGGGGCTAGATTTACTGATTACCGAGCCGTCAGATATTTGTTAGGCTGTTAGCAAAAAATAAAATTGCAGTTGTAGTAACTAACGCTTAAGGTTGCCGAGCTTTTAGGCTGTCAAAATAGATCTACGGTGCGCGATCGCTTGGAGTGTAGGTGACAGTCCCGTCATTATTAACGGTTACTGTACCATTGGTAGGTTCGGTAGCAATTTGAATTGAGTCAGTTGCGATCGCGCCATCTTCGTCAGTATCATTGGCAAGAATGATGAGTTAGGAGAAAAAGCATGAGCGACAAACCATTGTTGGAGAACGAGGAGATTTTCAGACTCTACGATACTGGAGTCAGAGATTTTACTGGTTATAGGCTGTACCTCAGCGATCCCATTGGAAATAATTTGAGTGGAGTTAACTTCAGTGGGTTGGATCTGTCCGAATCCTACATTGAAGGAATCAATTTGAGTGGGGCTAATCTTAGTGGAACTTTTTTCAACTCCGCTTGTTTGGATCTTGCTAATCTTAGAGGAGCTAATTTGAGTAGGGTTAGACTTAGTATGGCTTCTTTGATAGGGGCTGATTTGACCAATGCTAATTTGACTGGTGCCTGTTTGGTAGGAACCGATGTTATTGGAAGCAATTTGACTAACGCTAGTTTTCTTGGAGCTGATATCGAAAGCATTTATCTCAAAGAAAATATCTATAGGAACACTATTTGGGTTGATGGTAGTATCCGTAACGAATGAACTAGAATTACTCGAATCAGCTTTTGTAGGGTGGGCAAACTGCTAAGATCGTCAAAAAGCGTTTCAGGACAAATAATTTGCCCACCAAAATTAAGATTACTTACCCAATCCGCGATCGCCCGAAATAGTTTTCCACTTTCCAGTACTGGAATCGTATTTTAAGATCGTCCCATCAACAGTATTTTTGTCTTAACCGTAGGTAAGTAGAGACTGTAGCCACAGAACCAACTCTCTTATCAAATCTGCGATCGCTCTTTAAGCGTCGAATTGCCATAGTTCGATCTAAAAACCTTAAGAAAATACTACAGCAAAACGGGTTCTTTGATCGTGAAGCAGAAGCTATACATCATTTTGAAGAAGTATAATTATCAAAATGATGTATAGTTAAATTAATAAATAAATTAACCTAAGATGAACATTGCTTTACTGTTAAAGAATTCAGATCTTTCTCCCACCCTACTTGAAGATCGGGGTGCATATATTCGGGCTGTTCGCCGAGGAGTCCCTGGAAAAATTGTCGAGCAAGCAGTGAAAGCTTTAGGAGAGCGAGATTTGTTTGTTCGTTTATTAAGTACTAGTTCGGGCAACTTAAATCGGTTATATCACTCCAAACTATTGACAAGAGTTCAAACTGAAGGAGTTTTAGATACCTTAAAAGTATTTAATGAAGCTATCAATGTTTTTGGCAATGAGTACATAGCAAAAGAATGGTTACATACTGGTATTCCAGCTTTAGATGGAGAATTACCAATTAATTTGTGCGACACTTTTGAAGGGAGAAAACTAGTTAGAGAATCTTTAGCCGTGATCGAGTATGGTGAGTTTACATAAGTGGAACTCTTTAAAATTACCCGCATTAAATATTTAGAAAATTTTACTGGTAAAGGTGGTTCTTTCTTAAATGGTGCGCGGTGGAACAAACCCCGAATACCAGTACTCTATTTCGCTTCGACTCCCAGTGTAGCTCTTTTAGAAATGGCAAATTATCTACCAAACCCAAGACTAGTTCCAACCGATTACAGACTAGGAATTTATCATTTGCCAGATACCGTATCGAGCCAAATAATAGAGGTTAAAAATTTGCCCCAAAATTGGAGTCAATATCCTCATCCGTCGAGTACCCAAGAAATAGGCAGCCAATGGCTAAATGAAGGTGGTAGTTTAATTTTGCTTGTACCCAGCGTAGCTGTACCTGCTGGGTTAGAAAATATTGCGGTAATCAATTCCAGACATTCAGACATAAATAAGTTAAAACTCTCATCTGTCGAGTCCGATTTATATAACGACCGAGCTTTTAAAGGAATAGGGAGTTAAATTTAGTGCGTAGAATCACTGTTATTTGCACTAAAAATAGTTCGTACAGCTATGTCCTATCGTTTTGTTCAGTGGCTCAATCATAATTCAGACGTTTTACCGCTTACCAAGCAAGTTTGGGGTTTATTTGGGCTTGATTTTTGTTTAAGTACCGCTAAGAATGAATACTATATCAGTGACATCTTTGACACAGTAGCTACCCAAATTTTGCAAGGAGATTTACAGGCAAAGCGAGAAGCTTATCAAATAAGCAATGTTTAACGGGTGTATTTTATTAATGGATAATTAATAATTAAAACTATCCTCTAAGCGATCAAGCATTAAATCATCAGGGTTAGGGTTGCGCCATAGCTGATTTAAGCCACTAGCAGGCATAGTTAAATATAAAACGTCTTGAGGCTGCAAGGATGTTTCTAATAATTGCCAATTATGTAAGGTTTGATTTTTTCTTTCTAAGTACAAAGGCACAAAATCTCCTTTAATTGCTGCGGTTTTCACAGTCTGACCGAAGAATGGATGTCTTGGCGTAATCATGGTTGCCAAAGCTACCCAGAGCAAATCTTGAGTCATACCATTACCTAAAATTCTGCCTCCTAAAGCTGCTGCTGCAAAGGAATAGGTTGCAAGCTCTACAGGAGACAAAACATGGTCAAATTCAAATACTTCCTGCATTGATTGAGCAAACTGAGGATCGCCACTACGCACTACGGTTTTGATGTACGGTGACAATGCTTTGGCAGTAAGACTAATCTCTAGGTTGGTTGTGTCATGACTAGTAATAGCAATTAAACTGGTAGCGCGTTTGATGTTAACTGCCTTGAGAGTCGAGGGCGTACTGGCATCTTCAATAATTACGGGAATTCTTTTAGAACGAGCAGAACGCAAAAAACGGTTATTGGGGTCGGATTCGATTACTACTACTTCGTGTCCCTGGGCATGGAGTTGACTGGCAACTTGGATTCCTAATCCGCCTAAACCACAGACAATATGGTGATTTTGCCGAGGAATTCTAGCTGCATCTATTGTTTGTCGAAAACGACTACCTAAAACAAAATCATTGATCAAGGCGTAACAGATACCGATCACTCCCGCACCAACAATCATCATGATCGCTGTAAAAACCTTGATGTAATCAGAACCTCCTTCAGCGACTTCTTCTTTTCCGCCTGCGCCAGTAATCATACCCACAGAAAAATAAAGCGCATCAGGGATGGAAATCTGTTGATTGACGCTGACGTAGATTAAGGTGGCAATAAAAATTACAGTCAGTAAAGCAAGGCTGACTAAAGTTACAGGACGAGCATAATGTTGATAACGAGGAAGATTTAAAATTGCTTTTAATATTTTTTTCTGCCAAGATCGGCGTTTGGTAACAACATTAGGTTTTGTGCCAACGATTAAGCGATCGCCTAATTCTAGACGACCACCCTGTTTGATTGCCGAAACCAAATCTATTTCTCCTTTAGTAGGTAAATAGTAAATCAGCATACGGTTGGGGTTATCCCAGAGTTCATTTATTTTTATACCTAACCAAGGATGATCGAGATCGATAATTTCTTCCTGTATGGGCCAAGTACGATTAAATAACTGTAGTTGACCGATAGCTTTATTACCCAAGGCTGCAAAAGTAAACAGTGGTGCAGAAAGAGCCGCCACGCTCATTGTAAAGTGATCGGGTAAGGTCAAATCCAGGCGATCGCCTAAAGTATGATTTAAGAGACGATTGATAATCCTAATCTGGGGATTTAGAACTTTTGCCTGAGTCAAAATAGCTAGGTTTAAAGAATCATCATCATGAACCAATACTAAAGTCTTGGCGTGTCTAATCCCTGCTTGAATTAAGGTAGCATTACTGCGTGGGTCGCCGATAATAATTTGTTTACTGGGGATTCTATCCACTGGACGCTCACTAACTGCTACGACTTCTGCACCTTGCTGCTTTAACAAACTATATATTTTAGAACCAGTACGCCCTAAGCCACAAACAATAATCTTGGTTTGCATAAACTTTTTCGTAGAGTATGAGAATACATTTACTCTGACTACTCAATTGTCTTCAACAAATAGCGCGTTTACTGTATACCTGCACACTTTCTTGGGATGAGGGATGAAGGGTAACAGTTGAGGCAAAACTAAAGCTGAAATAAAAGCAAATTGAGATGCTAATAAGCAGAAGCTTAATATAGCAACAGCCATGAGTACGCCTGTTAAGGTGATAACAATAGTTCGGACAGTTACTGTCCACAATAATATTCCTGGTTTCCAATGATTTACTACTGTCCAAACCCATACCTGGTTTTTGTTGTTTCCCACAAATGTTTGTAACTCATCGATCAATTGGGGACTGTTATACGTTGTAGAGGAACCATTTCCACATTAAGGTAGATTTCTCGCTCAATTTTTTGAGCGAGAGCAGATTTTACCCGTTCGATTTGCGCTTTAGAAATTGAATCAAAGGGTGCTGCTATTTCTAAATCTACTCTCAAATAGCCTTTTTTTGGCGTGACTACAATTGAGTTGATATCGGTATGAGCAAAAGTTTCTGTTTCATTAAAAATAAAGTTTTCAACTTGATGGCGAACATTCTTGGTCACAATCAACTCGCGCATTGAAAAAGTTAGGGGAATACCCAATAAGAACATTACTACGGTAGACATTGCCAACCCTTTTTTCGCCCTCTTAAGATTGCCATAGGACTGAAACAAAAATACCAAGCTACCAAAAAAGATAATGCAAGTAAGGTTAGTCAAGAATAATAGCAGCGCACCAAAGGCAATATTACCTTCTCCCTGCGCCATACCAATACCCACTACGCTAAGAGGAGGTACCAAGGCAACGGCGATCGCCACTCCAGGCATAGCACTGGAAATACTCCGACGAGTATTAGCAAAAGCTCCTGCTGCCCCTGCTGCCATGGCAATACCAAAGTCAATTAAAGTTGGCTTGACGCGAGATAGGATTTCTGAATCTACGGTATCTAAACCAATAATTGAAGCAGCAAGCCAAGAAACGCCAATTGTGAGCAAGATCCCTTTGAGTACCGTCAAACTAGAGCGACGTAATAATTTACGATTACCCATAGCTATAGAATAAGCCATGCCGACAATAGGTCCCATCAAAGGTGCAACAATCATCGCTCCAATAATTACCGCAGCACTGTTAGCCAGCAGCCCTAAAGTAGCAATAATTGCTGATAAACCCAGCATAAAGTGAAAGCTAAATGAGGGGACAGATAACCGCCAGATACCTCGGTTTAAGCTAGCAATAGGGGTCGCCTTTTCTTTTAACCAACGCCAATCGCCATTATCCTGTTCCCAAAGTCGTTTTAGATGAAGTTTACGATTTATTTGACGCAGAAAATATCTAATACGAATAAGATATCGAGGACTATAGGTCAGAATAACTGTCATATCAATTATTTATAAAGCGATTTACTAATTGCTGGCAACTGGTAAATAGATAAGAGGCTATGATAATTCTACTGCCTTTGAATCTAAGTTTTCCTGCAAAATATCTAAAACAGCCTGAGGATCGGTTGCTTGCTGCATAATTTGCGCCTCTAAATCGCTGCGATTAGGTATTGCTGGTAAATCTTCTCGCAATTCTTCCATCAACTTAATTAATTTGGCAATTTTTTGTTCAGTTAGTAAGTTAATTTGCAAGATTAAATGCGATCGCTGTTCGGCTAATTTATCTTGGCGAGTTTGCTGTACTAATACCCCTGTAGTTATTAACAAGGCAGAGATATCAATGCCCATTTCTTGAACATCAAACAGAGGAAGACCAAAGGGTAATATTTGTGGTGCTAGATGAGAACATATTGCCCAACTGGCAAAAAATAATAATTGCAGATATAAAAATTCCGACTTGCCAAAAAAAGCAGCTATCTTGTTGATGATGCGATCGCGCCAGGGCAACTTTTGTTCTTGTTTTGCCTGAAAGCCGATAATTGTTTCGATGTTTTTTACCACCTGTTCAGATAAAGGATACTTTTTTCCATCGATATAAACTGATTTGACTGACGGGGAAACGATGGGAGGTAATTTATTAGAAGAGAAAACCATGGAATGGGCATCCTAAATTTAAAGTTTAAAATAATAAGCAATTATATCTGCACTTTAAGCTAATTCAAATTAAACTGCTTCTATCTATCGAGAGAAAAAGGCGATCAATCGTTATAGTGAATCTGTGACAGTGGCAAGAGGTGTACCGCTGACCAAAATAATTAAGTTTGAAGTCACGACCTTAGAGGATGGTCTTATTTTAGTATTCATCTTAGCTTGGCTCATTAATATTTATTATTCAAGAATCAATAATTTATTAACATCAATTTCGATATTAGAAAAAGCAAAAGGTTTAATTATTCCTCCAGTTAATTTTTGTCGATTTAAATACTGAGAATTTTGAGGATTAGTAAACACCCAAAGTTTTTTGTGAGGTAAATCTATTACCCAGTATTCAAGTATTCCATTGCGAGCATAAGTAATAGATTTTTCGTTGAGATCTCGATCCAAGGTGCGATGGGAAATTTCTACTAACCAATGAATATCTTGAGCATAAGGGTGATGTTGAGCATATATGCTATTAGGAAGGCGAACTACGGCGATATCAGGTTCGGGTTCAGAATTATCTAGAGTAATAGGATGAGCTTCCCTAACTTCTGCTAAACTATCTAACAGCTTTCTAAGATATTTAACTACATTATGATTAGTATAACTATGGGGTACGCCTTCGGGACTCATGTGAACTATTGCACCCTCTAAAAGTTCTACGGATTTACCTTCTAATAATCCCGTTTCGATCATTTGATGATACTCTGCTACCGACCATTTATATAGTGTCTGCATAGGTTGTTCTCCAAAGGCTTTCCCTGAAAGCTATTATTACATAGTCTTATATCAACAGTTAGGGCAGTTAGAGTAGTCTTTCAATGGCACTCCTTCACTACTCTAAATAAAAAAAGACGCAGCCTTACAACCACGCCCTTAAAACTAAATTATTGTTAGTCAATTAACCGACAACCCCTAATGCACCAGCAACAGCAGCAGCGATCGCGGAAATTAAAGCGGTAAAGAATAACCACCAGGAAGCGGTTGCAGCAGCTTTACGAGTCTCTTCTACCTGTCTTGCGGCTTGTTGTTTGGCTGACTCTATACGCATTGCTGCCTCGGTCTGGATACGTTCTGCACGCTGTAAGGCGCGATCGCGAGTTCGTTCGATCTGGCTAACAAGGCGATTGGCATCGGCTTGAGAGATATCATCGCGAGAACTCATTACGGCAATTAAAGTATCTCGATCAACGCTAGAAAAGCGATCTTTAAGGGCAGTAAAGCCAGCTTGAGGATCGTCAAACATTACGTTTATATCTCGTCTAATACCTTCATAAGCTAGTTCAGGACGATCTAAGCTGTCGAGGTAAGCTTTGATTTTGGCAAGAACACGGTCGAGTACAGACTTGATTTGCTCCTGTACCTTCTGTAGCTGTGCCATAGCGTTGTCTCTCACGGCTAAAACCTGATCGACTACTTGGTTAACATCTTCTTCAGAAATATCTTCTCTTTGAGTTAGCAAAGCTACTAAAGTCGAACGATCAAAGTGTGCCAATCTATCTTTGAGGCTTTCTGCGCCAGCACGAGGATCGTTAAGCAATAGTTCTACATCGCGCTTAATACCTGTAGGACTCAATTCTTCTTTATCAGTAGAGCGTAGATAATCAGCGATCGCACTTTGGAAATCTTGAACCTTCTCCTGAGTACGAATAGCTGCGCGACGGGGTGCTTTAGCAATGCTGCGGAGGCTAGACTGAATATCATCGATCACCCGATTGACATCATCTTCGCTTAAGTCTCGACGCTGTGCTAATAGCTGAACCAAAGTATCGCGATCCATAGCTGCTAAACGTTGACGAATAGCTCTAGATCCGAGTTTGGGATCATTAAACAGCAAGGTCAAATCCCTTTCAATACCTCTGGGATTAAGTTCTGGCTTGCCAGTTTGGCGCAAATAATCAGCGATCGCCGAAGTAGCCTGATCGTATTGTTCTTGAGCTTTTCCTGCTAGTTGCCCTGGTGCATTAGCAACTCGCATCCATGTACCTTCAACACTATCAAGTACATCTTCTATTTGCTCTTCGCTTAAATCCTGACGTTGAGCTAGTAGCTGAGTCAAGGTATCGCGATTAAAGCTGGATAATCTGGCTTTTAATGCAGAACTTCCTGCTTGTGGGTTATTAAGTATTAGCTGTAAATCTTGCTTGATGCCATCTGGATTTAATTCGCTTTTGCCCGTATCTCTTAGATAAGACTGAACTTGAATCCACTGTCGATCGGCAACAGTTTGAGCTTGACCGAGATTTTTCTGAGAATCTGCCAAAACGCGATCGCGCGCTATTTCTAACTCCCCTACAATAGCCGATGCCTCAATTGCCTCCATATCACCCCGTAACTCTAGCATTCTTTCTAAAGTAGGGCGATCTAACACGGCTAAACGAGTACTCAACTCTTCATAGCTAGCGTCAAAGTCTTCAAGTATTGGCTTAAACTCAATTTGGATTTTCTCAGGAGTGAGATTTTCTTTGGGGGTAGTAGTTAAATATTGTTCTACTTCCACCATCAGTTCAATACTTTTTTGTCGTGCATGGGCTGCCTCAGCCGCAGCAATTACTTCTAAACGAATTGCATCGAGTAAGTTTGCCGTGCTGCGAATTTGAGCTTGAGATAATAATCCTTTCTGCTTAAGAATTTCAACAAAATCAGGACGACTAATTTGTCTTAAATCTGAAGCTACTGCTAGAGGATCGGCAGCAGGATCGTAAATCAAATCGCGAAATTCTCGATCTAAGTTAGCTTGCTTTAGCTGCCAAGGATAGGCATTGAGCAAATAGTTTTTGATATCTTTTTTGACTGTAGTTTCAGAAGTACTGGCAAGTCCGAACTGAGATGCAGCCTTGTTCGTTTGTTCGCCTAAGTGTCCTCCTAGGTTTTGTAACTTCTCGGTAATTTTATCAACATCTATATCCGAGAGATCGCTACGTCCCATGACTATATTAGCCAAGCTACTAGCACCAAAGGATGTTGCAGCTTTCATTAAGGGGTTGTTAGATTGAGCGCGACGATTTTTACCGATTTCGCCAATTAAAGAATCTAGCTTGTCTCCAAAATCTGTACCTGTAAGCTGCTCTCTAGTTGCCGACTTGAGATAGCTCGCGAAACTATCAACAGGATTGCCAGAGGAAGCCACCTTGCTATGGGTTTTGCGCCAAACAGACTCTAACTTACCAGCAATACGATCTGCATCTTTTTTCGAGATGTC
Organism: Chroococcales cyanobacterium; assembly: GCA_038259125.1. GTDB lineage: Bacteria > Cyanobacteriota > Cyanobacteriia > Cyanobacteriales > Xenococcaceae > Waterburya. The sequence continues at coordinate 10,380 of JBBSPC010000047.1, forward strand.
ACTGCGATCGCTAATTAACTGCACGAAGGTGTTGCGATCAACGCTGCGAATACTGTCGCTATCTAAAATGGTATGTAAATTCTCGTCATCTAATAGCTGTTCAAAATCTTGAGCGATCTTGTCAACATCTAGCCCTGCTGGTTTGAGAGAATGTAAAAAGTCCTCGACGTTTTCCCGCATTGAGACAGGGTCAATTGCCATTCCCAATTCTTTTCTCACCGCAGCCGCAGCAGCTTCTGCTGTATTGACTACTTGTTTACTAGCTGCACCTGCACCCAGAGCAGCAGTGGCAGTACCTAAAATTGACTGCATTCCAGATGTGGCAGTATTAACAACTGAACCTAATAGTGAACCGATTGTTCTAGAGCTAAAAGTTACCATGAGAGCAAAAAACGCTGCCCAAATAACCAAGCCAACAATTGCCCCTGAAAGTGGAGCTACAAATAAGCCAAGCTTGACGGCTAGAAAGCTAGCAATAAATAGAGCCAGACTAACACTGATTAGCGTACCCAAACCGACAGCAAAACCAATTTTTTTAATGGTGCTTCCCAAGCCACTAGAACTGTGAGAACTATCGTCTGCTACGTCATATACAGTTCTCCCTTCTAAATCTTGTAGATTTTGTGTATCAGGTGTAGAGGATCTACTAGAACTACCCCCAGCCATAGAGATACCAGCAGCAACTCCTAAATTAGTAAATAGTAGTTGGAAAGCAAAAGCCAAAATTACCCCTGCAATTAAAGCTGCAAAAAATTGAGGACCATTGAATACAAAGGAGGCATCTTGAACTGCTTCTAAACTTGGCTCGGGTTGCACTATAACAGGCGCTTGCAACAATATTTTCGTATAAAACACGATTTTTTCCCTTTTATTCTAATAATTAATCTTCTTGAAAAAACCTATTGATAAACGAATTTAAGATAGGCAAAGTGAATTTTTGAATAATTTTTCCACCAACTATACTTCTGGTTCTAAATTAGATTACTAGATCTTTACATTACTATCATCTTTCTTTAGATAGGAATATCCAGTCCATAAACTAGAGATCTTAAACTCATGTTACTAAAGTTATAAATTAACCTAATTATTTGTATATCGAAGGTTATAAACTATGTTTCAATTACCCTTTAAGCCTTCAAAAATCAACTCATAACAATCATGATAAAGGACAAAAACAAAACTATTCCTTTTGGTAGATTAATAGTTAGAAAATTTAAATTATCCTGAATAGTATCAATAAATACAGAAATCTCAAAAGGAGATAATAATATGAGTGCTGAAGATAGAGCTAAGGCTACAGCTAAAAATGTAGAAGGTAAAGCCCAAGAAGCTATGGGTAAAGTTACTGGAGACAAAGGCGATCAGGCCGCAGGAAAAGCAAAGCAGGGAGAAGCATCTGCTCGACACGCTGCAGAAGATGGTAAAGATGCCGTCAAAGATGCGGTTGACTAATTAAACTAATTAACTTGATAGTAATTTAATTCATTAAAAATTGAGAAGGAAGCAAAATTTCCTTCTCTCTTTTGTTTAAATATCGCTTTGTTAAATAACATTTGGAGTTTCATTGTAAGAGAATGAAGTTGAACAAAATTCGCCGTATCTTGACGGCTACCCTACTGGCATTAATGATAACGGTTACGGCTACCGCTTGTTCTTCCAGTAGTACTGCCACTTTTCCTAATCCAACAATAGATAGTAGATCTAATGCTTATACTCAATTAGAAAGAGGAGATAGTGTTGCAGGACAAAAATTTGGTGATTGGGTAGTTAGCACTAGTCAAGGATTAGTTAAAGATTCTTTTGTGCGTGACAACAATAAACTAGGTGTAGTTATTTCTGAAAAAGTCAAGCCTACAGAAGTAAAAACATTAGCTAAAGCTTTGGCAATGGGTTTCCATCATAATTTTCCCGATCAAGATTTAACTATTTTGATGTATGCGCCAGATAAAGAAAGAATTTTGACTGCTAAATATGACGTGCAGTCTAACAACATTGAATATCAAGGGTAATTGTAATTACCGATGTGCAGGCGATTCAAGAATCGCCTCTAGCGAATTAATAATTTTTAGGAGCAAGAGTTATGTCCAGTAGCGACAAGTATAAAAGACAAATAATGAACGACTTAGCAGGTGGTAACGTTGAATCTCTCGACGACTCTTCTGTAAGCGAAAATTATGACAACTTTGATGATTTTGCTCAACGTAGCAGCCGAGAAGAGAGACACGGTTTGTTTCAAAAAGCTTTTCATCATGATAATGTCTCTCCACAACAAATGGAGCCTGAATTGCAAAAGGCGATCGCTCAAATTAAGCCTAATGAGCGAGATGATGTAGCCAAAGAGTTTATTAAGCATCTAGAAAAAAGAGGTTTAAAGGAAAGAGATTTAGAAAAACAGCTTAGTTTATCTACTCATCATGCAAGTCGCATGAACGCTGATGATGTTAGCAAACTGGCAAGTTTTACCTATCATTCTCATCCTGATATCTTTCAAGAAGTAATGGCGGATCAACCCGCACTGTTAAAATTCTTTAGCAATCCCTTAGTCGGTGCAGCTTTAGGTGCAGTAGCAGCAAAATGGTTACATCGCTAACTTAAGTCACTTGCTAATTCTGTCTAGAGTAATAATATTATAAGGACGTTTTACTTTACCTAACGTCCTTATTTTTGTGGCAGTTTTATCTTTTATAGTAGTAAGCTGTTAATTATTTAAACTGCATATTATCTAATTAGATGGAAAACAGTTAACCTCTCTCCCCGTCTCCCTTTCCCCTAGTCTCCCTCCTCAGCCACAATAGACAACTCGCGCACAGTTGCGGAAGTGCGCCTTACTCTTGCGCAGTAGTGGCGACGCGGTGAGACAGTTGCGGTGGTGAAACACTTGCGTTGGTTGAGGAGGTATCCTCCGTTGAGCAACGTGTTGAAAGGGTTTCCAAGGGGCTGTGGGCGAAACCTGCGTCCGCCCTTTATAAGCCCTGTCGGCATAAAAACTGTTGAACCCTTTAGGGGGTTGCTCGTCAAATTAAATGCGTGACAGCTTACACACTTTACTAGCTTTTAGTAATAGCTTGATTATCACTTAGCCCAGATATATCTAAATCAAATTTGATGGCAATTTGACTCAGTATCTCTTGTTCTTTTAAAGTGACTTCGCCGTTAGATTTAGCAATTCTGTAGCACCTTTCTAAAGTCAAAGGTGCAAATTCTGGCAGAAGTTCATCTAGTAACCTAGACACATCTTGTGGTTGTTCCAAACTTTCGGTGACATTTTTCACCGAAGAAGAAGAAATATCTTCAATTACCTTTAAAGTTTCTGACCAATCTTGGTTTGGATAGCTAACTCTGATCATCTGCGCCAAAATGCAGTCCATTATCTTAGATTGTTCTAAAGCAATTTGCCAATCAGCATCGGTTTTTTGCTGCATAGACGTAACCTCTGTATGATCGATCTTTCCCTGATAAAAGCGACAGGCTGTTTGACCCAATACATAAAGCATAGCTGCATTAGTAGACGCACCTACCGCTGCACCAATGCCTGGAATGATTTCTACAATGGTCAAACCCGTTTTAATTACGTCTGCACCTAATGATAAACCAAAGATAGCTAAAGCTTCTCCTCGTCTTGCAGGCTCATCTAAATTCAAGCCATAGGCTGCTGCAATTTCATAGACCATTTCGGTTTGCAGCTTAGTGGTGGCGATTAATTCTATTCCCAAAAATAAGGCTGCAATAGGCGGAATAATATTAGTCAGTAGTCCTAAACGTCCACCCTCCCAGGTTTTTTGCACAATTAAACGATGAGCAATTTGATAGGGTGTTTCATCAGGATATTGCGATCGCATTTTATCTACAGTAGTCTGTACTTTAGTCGTGTCAACCTTGCCTAAAAAAGTCATTAACCAATCTAAACCGATGATCTTATCTGCTGACTTTAAAATAGGATTAGAGGCAATCCACTCTAAAGTCTCGCCTGTAGAGTGGGTGGTATGCTCTAGTAGCTTTTGAGCTTCGGTGGTGAGGGTTACGGTCAGGTTACCTACAGTGTTAATTGCGTCGCTAATAAAGTTTTCAGGTGGGGTTGATTTTGACATGGTAATGATTATAATGCGTCTAATATAAATACTAATGTAAATACTAAAAATTCCTGACTGAACCTTGGATAGAGTTTAGGAAAGTCAGGAAATTGAGTTATTTTATTCTAATGTTTGAGATGGCAGAAATTTATCAATAGTTCAGTTGACTATTCTCAATTTAAGCAACTAAGGTGATTGCTTGCCTACAAACTATTGGCATTAACATCGCTTCATAATAAGATAAGCAGGAAAAGCTAAAAAATATTAGTTAGTCAAGTTATCAAAGAAGTTAGCTGCTTTTTCCTTTACCGTGTCAGCATCAGGATTACTAGGATTGTTCATTTTTTCAGCATCTGCACTACCTTGTACTTCGTTTAATCCTTTTTGAGCCTCTTTGGTTACTTCCTCAATGCCTCTAGGATTAGAACGAGATACATCCTCTGTTTTCTCTTGAATTTTATTTAATTTGGCTTCTCCATCGGTAGTCTTGCTAGTTACTGCATTAGCAGGATAAGCACTAGAAATAAATAGCATTCCACAGACTACAACTGTCAATACTAAACGAATAGAAGCTTTTAACCAGTTGTTGAACTTATTAAATAACATAAGTTTTCCTCAATAATTTTTTATTACCTAACATTAATAGCAATTACCATCAGATAATCACATCCGACCTAAGATATATATATTTGCTCATATACGGAAAAAAGCTATAGATATACATGGATAATTAATGATTGTTAATTATTTATTAATTTATAAATGTTTTTTTAGCAGGTTAAGTATCTGTCTAGGGATAGACCTTAATTTGATTTGTATTTTAAATGCACAATATCATCCCCGTATCAAAGCTATTGTAAATAAACTTAAAATATTACATCTTTTGACAGAAGAAACATGGATTTTGAGGAGCTAACTTTAATTGCATATAGAGCAATCGAAATTTTCGAGATATTGTTTTATATAGGCTGTTATTCTGCCTGGAGACTTTTGATCATGGATGCAAACATACCGAACTTTCAACTCAATCTGGAGCTAAGCATCGAACAAAAATTTACGATGCGGATTTTTCAAGAGTCAGTTAAAAATATGAATCCTGAAGATGCTCGCTCTTTGTTATTAGAAGCTTCTCAACTGCTAATGGTTAAGGATAATATTATAAGAGGATTAATGAAACAAACTATTATTGAATAATATTATTTTATGCTGGATAGAGCCTTCAAATTTAAATACCTTAGAGTATGGCGTAAGCGAAGCACAAAGAAGTTATCGCCCTGGGTAGATATAGTCTCATCAGTTTTTTTTGCTTTGGGTATAGTTAATGTTGCCCAATCACCCGTTTCTGCTTACCCTAAGCCAGATGTTAAAAAGCAACCAATCACCGTTGCGATCGATTTTCTCGACGTTTTCAAAGGTGCGGTTGAATATATTCAAGTAGCAAATATTTCTGATGAGCAAGAAGTTGAAATTGGCAAACAAACTAACGCTCAAGTGTTAAACCAATACCAGCTATATAACAATCCTCAAATTCAGCAGTATGTTAGCAGTCTAGGACAGGAATTAGTAAATAACAGTAATAGTAGAAAAATTCCCTTCAATTTTCAAGTAGTGGCTAGTGATGAGGTAAACGCTTTTGCCATACCTGGAGGATATGTATATGTCACTACTGGCTTACTGAAAACAGCCGAAGATAGAGCGCAGCTAGCATCGGTAATGTCTCACGAAATTGCTCATGTTAATGAAAGACACGGCATTAAAGGCTTAAAACAAGCAGTTGCTGCTAAAGGTATCGCTACAGCAGCAGGAGTAGATACTCAAACCTTGGCTCAAATTGCTTATAAAGTAGCCATAGACTTGCCACAGGGTCGTTCTTTTGAATACGAAGCAGACAGCAAAGGTCTAACTATATTGGAACAGGCTGGCTATCCAGCAGAAGCTTTCGCTGAGTTTTTGGCTAAGTTAAAAGGAGGTGGTGGTACACCTCAATTTTTAAGTACCCACCCTAGTAGCAAAAATCGTATTGAGGCTATCAGACAAAAAACTCTAGCTGATCGAGCCGCTAGCAACAAAGGTCAGGATAAAACCGAATATCAAAACAACGTTTTATCTTTAATGTAGCTTGGGCAAAAATCTATCAATAGCTAGAGCGTATTTTTCTCTACATGGTTTTTAATATTGATAAGAATTTAATTTTAAAAAACTATGAGTAATCAAGAACACGAAAAAGTATATCGTCAAAGTAATAGTGATGAAGGTCGTCGCACGGCAAACAAAGGTGATGTAGTCGATGAATCTAAATCTATAGAAGAAAAAAAGGATCAGGTTGCTGTAGATACTTGGGACCCTACTGGTCATGTTAAAGTTCCTACTTACTTTCCTATAGAAAACGAGGAAGGAGAAGAAGAAGTACTACATCACGTTGAAGATGCTGAAGAAATTTCTGATGTAATTCGCCAAGCTAGAGTTGATGAAGATGGCGATCGCAAATGGTAATAGATTTGAACCTTTCGACTTAAATTGAGCTTAAGAGATAGTAAACTCTGAGTATAAATTATTAATTACATTTGCTGTACTTTTTCTGTGAAGTACGGCTTTTTTATTCTAGAACTAATCTCGGAAGACGGCGGTGTAATGTTAACTAAAAAAATATATCCAAAGAAAGATGTAGTTTCTGCGTAGCACTTGTAAAGTTATGGTATACATATCAAATTATTAAATATTTTTTGGTATATTGACATACAGAATTAAACTAATTTTAATTCTTTACGAACTATATTACCGATGAATTTCCAATAAATATTAACCAGGAGTTTTTATGAATTTAACAAAATTAGCCACTGCTACTATTATAAGTCTTAGTCTCGCTTTGCCTACTGGAGTAGCATTAGCTCAAGAAAAAAATGGAACTGCTAACCAGAACCTAAACCAAGCTGGACAAAACGCCGACAATGCTGGCGAGAATCTTAAAGACGCAGGCGGTGCTTTGGGCAAAGGTGTTAAAAATACTGGTCAAGCAGCAGGACAAGGTTTAGAAAATGCTGGAAACGCCATTGAAGAAAATTCTAACTGGGGCTGGCTAGGTTTGCTTGGTCTAATTGGTTTATTTGGTTTAGCTGGAGGTAGAAGAACTACTGTAGTCGAGCGTCGCGATGATTTAATCGCCAACGATCCTACTACTAGATATCGTTAAACAGAAGTTAGTTATATTGTTGTGAAATAACAGCAAATTAAATATAGCTTGAATAAATAGCTTTGAGGAAGGGTAAACTCTTCCTCTTTTTTGTATAGCAGTATCAATTGTGTTTAGGATAATACAAATTGGCAAAATACACCTTCGTATAGATCCCGAAGATACCAAAAAAAACTAATCTATAGAGTTGAGAATTAAATTTAAAAAAAGCAATGGAAACATTTGCGCGTTTTGGTTATGCAGCAAAAGGATTTGTTTATGGGGCAATTGGTATTCTAGCCTTGATGGCAGCTTTTGATATTGGTGGAGGTGATACCACTGGTACTACTGGAGCTTTACAGGCGATCGCCCAACAACCTTTTGGTAAAATTTTGTTAGTCTTGATCGCTATTGGTTTAGTGGGATATGTTATTTGGCGATTTATCCAGGCTATTAACGATCCTCGAAATAAAGGCTCCGATCTAAAAGGTATATTTACTCGACTCGGCTACATTTTGAGCGGGATTGCTTATGCAGGTGTTGCAGCCAATGCAGGCTTGTTAGCTATTGGTTCAAGCAGTGGTGGCGGTGGCAAATCTAAACAAGACTGGACAGCAATAGTAATGCAACAACCGTTAGGAAGATGGTTAGTTGGCATAGCAGGCGCAATAACTATCGGCATTGGTTTTTGGCGACTTTACCAAGCATACAAAATTAAGTTTCGCAAAAAACTAAACCTTAGTGAATTGAATTCTCAGCAGCAAAAATGGTTAGTAAATATTAGTCGTTTTGGTATTGCTGCTAGGGGAGTAGTGTTTGTTGCTTTAGGCTTCTTTATTTTACAGGCTGCTTATCAGTATGATTCTCAAAAAGTACGAGGACTAGACGGCATTTTACTTACCTTTGCTCAACAGCCTTTTGGTAAAGTTTTTCTGGCTTTGGTTGCAGCAGGTTTAATTGCCTATGCAGTTTATCTTTTTTTACAAGCTCGTTATCGTCGAATCAAAACCAGCTAAGAAGAGAAGTCAGAGAACGTCAGGGTAATTTATAGCTAGCTACCCGAATGGATAATTTTCCTTGCTGTGGGTTGCGAGTGAAAATAAATTCACCAGATCTTTTTTCTTGGCGGGATAAAAAATCAATTTCTTGTCTACCAGTCTCAGCTAGTTTATTGTCCAAAAATAAGCTAGCAGTAACTTCTACCGACTCTGCTGTTTCTCCTCCAGAATTACTGACCGTAAAAGGTACGTAGTACTGCTGGTTAATTTCTCTGATTTTAGATTCAGTAGAGATCGCCAGAATTGGCGGGTTATTGTCTCCCGTAATCCAAGTAAAAGATATCAAAGCAACAATAATACCCACAATCGAAAGAGAAACACCAAAGCTGACTCTTTCAGCCATTGATTTACCTTTCCAACCTCTTCGAGATCGCCTTTTCGATTTTTCCTGCATTGCTTGACTCTATAAGAATACTATTTCAGACTGCCAAACGTCCTGCTGCACCGCCAATTGTTGCTGGTAACCCCAGAATAATGCTGTAGCGTAGCCATAAAAACCAAGGATCGCTAACAGCTAATTTTTGAAAAAACCATAGCATTAGCATTCCCGTTAGCAAAGATATTAAGTATGATACAACCGTTTCACTTTGGGGAGATTGAAAGAGTCCCTGCTGCTGACGACGCTGCTTAGATTTGGTAAGATTGGAAGCAAAAACAATACCATAAGAAATTAGTAAAGAAGCTGCCACAATAAGTAATAGCCAAAAAGGAGAAGACGAAGCTGCTAATACAGTCACTTCATCTGTAGGTGCAATACTAAAGGCAATAAATAAAGCTCCAATTAAAGTGGCACTAAAGTCGGCGATTGTATCTTGCCAAACCAATCGATCAACAGTATTAATCTGAGGTTTACTTGACTTACGCTGATCTAAATCAATCTCAGATTCACCGCCCAAAAGCGATCGCGAAAAAGTGACTCCCAAAGAAAAAGGTACGCCTTCAAATACTATTTTGCCTAACGCTTCGCTCAAAGATGTGTGTAAATCGATACGCTGTAAAATAATTAGCATCATAGTAGCGCAGGTAATACCTATTGCTAAGGTCTCTATCGTTTCGGCGATCGCACCTAGAAAAGTATCGCTTTCTTGAGGACGAAATCCTTCAATGCGGTTAAATAAAAAAACAATGATCAGGGTAACTGCTAATATGCCCAGTAATATTGCTGGTTGAACATAAGAGCCAATAAACCAGACTTCCATTGTATACATAAGAGGAATCCCGAAAAGAAAGCCTCCAGATGCTCCGCTAACAATTTCTTTTATTTCATCCCGCCAATTATCTCCTCGAAAAATCTTATCGCGATTTTTGCTTTGTTTTTTCACATACTATACATTTTTTTGTCAGCAAAAAGATCGGTAAACGATCGTATTTTATGATGAATTACCGACCTTCTATATTAGCGTTAACCAAGCTTATTGATTAACGAGATTCCGTACCTTGATTAGGAGCGCCAGGAGTTTCGGATCTAGCGCCAGGAGCTTCAGGTGCTGCATTTTTAGTTTCTTGCTTTACACCTTGTCCTGTTAGACGCTGTTCTGGATCTACAGGAGTTTGGAATCCACCATCCGCAGCAGGAGTTGCTGTTTCTTTATCTGTTTCTTTTTCTTTAGGATCTGCCATGATTTTTTCTTGTTATATTATTATTAGCTATTAACAGTATTTAGGTTTTTTTCAATCATAAAAACTATCTTGGGATAGAGATAATACATAATAAGATAAAGAGTTTGTACGCACCTATGTCAGAGACAATACTGGGTAGCGAAAGCAAGAATATTTAGCAAAAACATACACACAATGGTTCGGACAAAATTTAATAGGTAACGAAAAATGAGTATTTTAGGCTTACTCTCGACTGAAATAATCAACGATAAATTGGGCTTTCCGAGCTTTTATCAAAACTGTCCGAACTATTGTAAACATAGTTTTTAGTCATTCTTTTGCCAACGGTTTTTTAAGACAAGAGTTCTTAAGTACAAAATACTATATCTATAGTTAGATACCAGAGAAAAAACAGATATTTCATTGGTTAGATGTAAGTATATTCAACTAACAATATTATTGAAATTGAGATTATCTAATAATTTGAGAAAGAAATAATTATGGCATTAGCAAAAATTGCAGATTTATATCCTAATTACAAAGAAGATATTTTCGGTGGCGAAGATATTAAAGACTTTTCAGTATATGACCTTAACAATGACAAAGTTGGTTCAGTCTACGACATTATTGTTGATGAAACAGGTAGTTTTCGCTATCTAGTTCTTGATACTGGATTTTGGATTTTTGGTAAAAAGGTTTTGTTACCAGTAGGTAAAGCAAATGTCGATTACAGTCAAAAACGAGTCTATGCTAAAGGCTTAACTAAAGACCAAGCAGAAAGCTTGCCTGAATATAGCGATGATATGACCGTAGATCATGATTACGAAGAAAGAGTTAGAAGGGTATATCGCGGTGTAGGATATGACGACACAAGTACAGTTCGCGATGGCGTAGCGCAAGAATACGATAGCGGTGCTTATAACACTACCACAGCTAATGACTATACTTACGACCGTGAGCCAGATCTATACTCTCATCAAGAAGCAGATGGTCTCCAAAGCCTAAAACTTTACGAAGAGCGTTTAGTAGCCAACAAACATCGTTTCCGCGCTGGTTCGGTAACAGTAGGAAAAAGAGTTGAAACTGAAACTGCAAATGTGTCCGTCCCTATTGAGAAAGAAAGGGTTGTAATTGAACGCACCACACCTACTGATATTAATATGGTTACACCTGGAGAAGCTACTTTTGGCGGAGGAGAAGTTGCTCGTGTAGAACTATATGAAGAAACTGCTGATATTGAAAAGCAAGCATTTGTCAGAGAAGAAGTAAGCGTTCGTAAAGAAGTAGAGCAAGATATTGTATCTGCTAATGAAACCATACGTCGTGAAGAACTTGATGTGGAAACAGACGGTGATGCCGTTATCAACAGAAACATGGACAGAGACGAAGATATTAACAGAAACAGAAGAGACAACATCTAAATCAAGTGTTATCCAATCTTTTCATAGTAAATGCAGGTGGGTTTAATACCCACCTGCATTTTTTTGTCTGTAATTTTAACTTCATCTGTTAGTTGATGCTTGAGCTTAAAGTTTTGCGAATAATCATTAATAATAGTATTTATGATCTTGACAACAAAAAGTAGATAAAGAATAATTAATAAAATAATAAAAATGAATAAAAATGAATAAAAATGAAAATTTCTATAAGATAACTTGAAGGCGATCGCCAAGCTAAAGCAGGTGAGAAAGGACTTGTCCGCATCTAGTACCCCTTTCTTGCGTATAGAGCCTCAACGGGTCGCACAAAGGCTTACTGTCCGCATGGGAACTGACGAACCCTTTAGGGGTAGGGGGGTCTGTCCGTTGTTCTACACCCGCTAGAAGACATCATATCTGTTTAATTTAATAAAAAATATTTAATAAATTACGACCCATTATCTAATTAGTGAAATAAAAATTTTATTATTTCATTGTAGTTAAGCGTCGTTCGTTTCTTAATCATGGGAGATTAAAAATGGACTGTGAACAAACTATAGATACATTGCCATCAAAGGTTAAGCCAGTTCCTTTGATTTTGGCGGTGGAAGACGACCTGGATAACCAGCTACTACTCAAATATATAATTGCCATCTATGGTTGGACATCCATATTTGCAGCTAATGCTTTAGAAACGATAAGCATGGCTAAAAAATATCAACCAGATTTAATTTTACTAGACATTGTTTTACCTGACATTAACGGATTACAGATAGCAAGAATGCTCAAGCGGCATTATGAAACTTGCAAGATACCTTTAATTGCGGTTACTGGATTATCTAGTAAGCAAGAAAAAGACCTGATTTTTGCAGCAGGTTTTGACGATTATGTTTGCAAACCTTATGCTTTGGAAGAATTACAAGCAGCGATCGCATCTCACCTGGAGAATAACCTAGCTGCAATTTAGAGATTATTTCTTAAAGATATATTTGTAGGGTGTAAAGGCGATCGCCATAAGATTTTACCCTGCCATACTTGATAAATTAATTGCTCTTTTTTGCAGCAGTTTCATGGCTTTATTTTTAATCTGTCTGACTCTTTCTCTGCTAATACCACATACCTCGCCAATTTGTTCGTAAGTCATGATCTTGCCGTCTTTCAAACCATAACGTAAGGTAATTACGTCTCGCTGCTTGGGGGATAGGGTATATAACAAATTTTCAATCTTATCAATAATTTCTTTTTCCGCTACAAAATCTTCAGGAGAATCAGAATCGTCTGCCAAAATTTGTCCTAATTCAGTTTTATTTTCATCAATAGTGACATTTAAGCTTTTGGGCTTGGTAATCCGTGCAGTTTGAGCCAAACTTCTCAATTTGTCAACGTCCATATCCAATTGTGCTGCTATTTCGCTATCGGTGGGTTTGCGTCCTAGAGTTTGCGAAAGCTGGCGAGTGATTTTTTTGACCTTATTTAAATCTTGAGTAATATGAATTGGTAAGCGAATAGTGCGAGCAGAATTAGCGATCGCTCTGGTCATTGCTTGCCTAATCCACCAGTAGCTATAGGTAGAAAATTTATAACCTTTACTAGGATCGAACTTCTCGGCGGCTCTCATTAGACCAATACTACCTTCTTGGATCAAATCCAGTATAGATAAACCACGATTCTGATATTTTTTAGCTACTGAAACTACTAAACGTAAATTTGCCTGAGTCATTTTCTTTTTAGCCAACTGACCCTGTTGCACAATTCTTGCTTCTTCTGAAGTCAAGTCTTCTTTCTCATTTAAAGAGAGCATCGCTTGAATTTTGTTAGCCAGTATGACTTCCTCCTCTGAACTTAGTAAAGGAGTACGACCAATTTCTTTTAAGTAGCTAGCTATGCTGTTGTCAGAAATAGTTACCATGATTAGCTTAATTTACTTAGTATATTTGTTTGACTGGTTCGTTATGAGTATCGAGATGGTGACAAAGGATAATACCTGTAACTTTTAAATTCCTGAACGAAAAGTAACGTCTGTGATTACTCCAGCACTTGTTTGCTGAGAAATTTCTAGTTCGCAAGCCATAGATAGACTTTGTGAGAATCAAGACTAGGATCGTTTGGGAAAAATACTTTGGTCATCAAGAAAGAGTTATGCCTTTAAGTCTGGAGTAATTTCGCCAAAAAAAGAAATTTGTTCAAAGTTTTTTTGGTTATACTTAATTATTTCCATAAAGATAGTTGCTCGTAATCATCCGCTAGTTATAAAGCTTGTTGTCTTAGTAGGCGATGAGATATATGACCTCATTCAAATTAACTAGATTTTGGCTATTAAAATTTATTCTCCCGCAGACCAGGGTTGGAGAAAATCAGGATACAAAGTCAAACCGCCGTCTACAAATAGAGTTTGACCAGTAATATAGGCTGCATCATCAGAGGTCAAAAAAGCTGTAATAGCTGCCATTTCTTCAGAAGTTCCGACTCTACCCATAGGAATGTGACTTTCTACTTCTTTTAGTTTTTGAGGATCTTCAGTCCAGCTATTGATTGGTGTGGCGGTAGCACCAGGCGCGATCGCATTTACGCGAATACCGTAAGGTGCGTATTCTAAAGCCAAGGTTTTGGTCATATTTTCCATGCCACCTTTACTAATAGAGTAGCTGACGTAGGTAGGGCGAGGAATAATTTCATGGACGCTAGAGACATTAATTATAATGCCCTTACTGTCGCGTTTTAAAAAGTGTTTGATAGCTTCTCTGGCACAAAGATAAGCACCCCGCAGATTAACCTGAATTACTTTATCAAAGTCTTCAGTTTTTAGTTCATGAGAAGGTGCAGCAATTTGAATACCTGCATTATTAATTAGAATATCTAGGCTACCTAATTGATTGACTACCTCATGACACATTCGCACAATATCTGCTTCAACCGATACATCTGCCTCAACGGGAATAGTCTTACCCGTACAGCCTTCAGAGGAAGAACACATCTGAGTAATTAATTCTTTAGTTTCTTCTAGCTTTTTAGGATCGTTACGATAGTTAAGCGCAACGTTAGCACCTTCTGTAATATAGTAGGCTGCGATCGCCTGTCCTATCCCTGAAGTTGCCCCTGTGACTAAAACGTTCTTGCCTTTGATACCCTTCATTTATTAACTTGCTTATTAATCTGCTTGCCAACGATCATGTAGCAAATTAATTTGCTACCGCATCCCTCTTGGGTAATAAATATATTATTTTTTCAGCTTCTAGCTTTTAAGAGTGGTAGTAATAAGTCGATCGACAAAAATAGATATTTAGGCTTTAACTGGTAATTTTCCTCTTACCGATAGATGTGTTTAGCAAAGTTATTGCTATACTCTGTGGCAAGATAACCGAATATATATTTTATGGATTCATTAACACCTATACAAACCGCGACGCAGCAGCTGACCTCAATGGTTAAGAGTACAATTCAGTTGTTGCCCAATATATTAATCGCAGTTGTTGTCTTTATGATTTTTTGGTTGATTGCCAAATTTTCGAGAAGATTAATTAAAAATTTCACTAAGCGTAAAAAGTCCCGTAATCTAGGTCTGGTTTTGGCTAGGCTTTCCCAAGGATTGATTATCTTAATAGGTGCTTTTGTTGCCTTGGCAATTATTATTCCTTCTTTCAAGCCAGGAGATTTAGTACAGCTATTAGGAGTGAGTGGGGTTGCCGTTGGTTTTGCTTTCCGCGATATTTTACAGAATTTTTTGGCAGGTATTTTAATTTTAATCACTGAACCTTTTGTTATCGGCGACCAAATAGTATTTAATGACTTTGAAGGTACGGTAGAGGATATTCAAACCCGCGCTACTATGATTAGAACCTACGATGGCACTAGAATTGTAATTCCTAATGCAGAATTGTTTACCAACTCAGTCAAGGTAAATACAGCCTTTGAGAAACGTCGTTTACAGTATGATATTGGCATTGGCTATGGTGACAATATTGCCAATGCCAAGAAAATCATCTTAGATGTACTCCACGACGATCCTCAAGCTATAGCAGATCCACCTCCTGAAGCATTGGTAGTAGAGTTAGCCGATAGCACCGTCAACATACGCGCTCGCTGGTGGATCAATCCTCCTCTTCGTGCCGAAGCCGTAGATTCTCAAGATACGGTATTGACCGAGTTGTGCAATAAGCTAGTAGCTGCTGGCATAGATTTACCTTTCCCCACTCAGCAAATCTTGTTCCACGATCAAACAGAAGAGACAGATGGCGATCGCAATCGCCAAAGAGAAGGCTGGCCCTCAGTTAAAGGCAATAACCCCAAAGCTAGAGGTATTAGTGATTCTCTGCGACAATTAGCTCAGGTACATAGTAGTCAAAACAATGACAAAAATAATCATGACAATGTGCGTCAAAGCTAATTATGTTAAAGCGATTTAAAAGTTGGCTGGCTAATAGTCGTAATTTTATCTTTTCTCGGTATACTAAAGACTCTGAAGAAACCCAAGAGCCAGAGAAAACTCTAGTTCAATTGCCAGCAGAAGTACGAAAAAAGCTGGTCGAGGACATTGAAAATCTACCTAGTAATCCTGCCGATCAAAAGGCGATCGCCGATGCTTTAGATGAAACTTTTGAACGCTGGCGTGAAAATCCAAATAATAGCAATAACTCAATTGCAATCCTTAGTAGTCCCGTGGCTGCCGTGTCCCGTATTCTATCGGAGACATTAGAAGATTGGACAAAGCAAAAGCAAATACCGATGAAGCTTTTACCCATCAAAGCAAGACCAACTGCTGCGGAGAAGATTAAATCCAAACTGGAGCATTATCTCAAGCAAAAAGAGTCTGAAACAGATGATGATCCACAAGAACTACAACCAGAAGTAATAGTAATTCCTAACCTTAGCTGGTGTTTTTTGCGATCATTTGAAGGTTTAGAAGGAATCGAATATCTACAGTCATTATTATGTGATGGCTCTAAAAATCGCTTCTGGATTATTGGCGGAGGTCAAGTAGGATGGCAATATTTAAACTTAGTCTGCAATTTAGAAGCATATTGCGGAAAAGTAATGACACTACCCAAAATTGAGCCTGAAGAGTTTCAAGACTGGCTTGAGCCAATTATTGAGGATCTCGATATTACTTTTGAGAAGCCAAGCATTGATAAACAGCTTTTAAAAGGTGACAAGTCCAATAAAACCAATTATTTCAATCGTCTAGCTGATATCTCCGCAGGAATTAGCACCGTAGCCGTACAGGCTTTTTTAAAATCGATTCACTATAAAGAAATAGATGAAGTTGAGGATTTTCTCAAAAATATTGAAGCAGATGTAGAACAAAAGCTATCGAAAAAAATTGTCGTGGCTCAAATTCCTCACTTACCCGAACTACCTGATTTAGAGCTAGCAGACCTATATCTTTTGTACTCTCTTTTGCTTCATGGAGATTTAACTATATCTGCCTTAGCTGAAAGTCTGGGAGATGAGCGATCGCAAGTACAAAATAGAGTTCTAGTATTACGTAATCAAGGTGTAGTCGAACAACAGGAAAAAGTGATTAAGATAAATCCAATACACTATCCAAATATTAAACGCGAATTAGCACAAAATAACTTTGTTATAAATAGGGATTAGATAACAGTGAACAATTATCAATTCTATTGGTTGGCTCAATCTGCTGGAGATGCTGCCAAAGAAACAGCCGAACAAACCAAAAGTATTGTTTCTAAAATTACTACAGGCAAAGTTGCCCAAGCAGTTTTTATCTTGATTGCCACTTATCTAATTCTAAAGCTATTAGATTGGCTGGTTAATTGGCTTTCAGAAAGAATTGCTAGGGGATGGCGACTACGAGTCAAACAGGTTTTACCTTTTTTGCGACTGCTATTGTTTACCTTTGTCACCCTATTTTTGATGAACTTATTTCTCAATTTATCGAAAGAGAACGTATTAGCGGTAACTGGTACGGTAGCTGTAGCTTTGGGATTTGCCTTTAAAGATTTTGCCAGTTCAATTATTGCGGGAATTGTCGGCTTATTTGAATCTCCCTATCGAGTAGGCGATCGCATTGAAATTGGGGATTACTATGGGGAGGTAATTAGCTATGGTGTACGCTCCATCAAGATTCAAACTCCAGATGATAATACTGTTACTATTCCTCATAATAAAATCTGGACAGAAGCAATATCTAGTGCTAATTCAGGAGAGTTAGAAGCTCAGGTAGTGACTAAGTTTTACTTTGCTCATGAAATTAACATCAACATAGTCAAGAAAATTCTTTATCGAGTAGCACAAACAAGTAAATATACTCATCTTAAGCTACCTATCGTTGTAATTATGGAAGAAAAATCCTGGGGAAGTTTATTTAAACTTAAGGCTTATCCCCTTGATGCACGAGACGAATTTGTTTATAAAACCGATCTGATTACCAGAGCCAAAGGAGCTTTTGCCAAACATCAGCTTGCCTATCCTCATCTTCTAGACGTTGAAGAACTTGAAGCTAAGTAGATCGTGGATATTTGCTTTAGCTAGCTAGTGCTTGACAAACATTTGTCAGTTCATCAACTCTAGAAACCAGGTAGTTTAAATCAAATGGTTTATAAATTATGCCGTCTGCTTTGCTATCATCAAACTGCTTTTTATGGAGACGATCGACAGCAGAGACAAGCAAAATCGGTAAAGATTGATAGTCTGGCTTGGTCTTAATTTCACGAGCAACCTCTAAGCCACTAACTTCTGGCATCATAATATCCATTAGTATTAGGTTTGGCTGAATTTGAGCAACAGTTTCCAAGGCATTTTTACCGTTGCTTATGGCTTTTACCTGATATCCTGCTGATTCTAAAACCAAACTTAACAACAACAAAATATCATCGTTATCTTCCACCACCAAAATAGATCTACACACAAACTTTGCCACCGATTAACTACATTACAATAGGTCAATATTAGCTAATCATCTGGTCATGAACATCTCGATCAAGATATATATCTTTTGAGATAGCAATCTTTAACTTGAGAAAATCAATTTTTAATCTGATTCAAATTACCTTTTAATGAATGGGTTTAAAGCCCCGTGCCTCGGCACGATTTAGTATTTAGTATTTAGTACTAATAACTAAGAACTGAGAATCACCAATCCTTTTAGGGCAGTGAGCAGTCAATTTCTTGCTTATTAACATTGGTTTTCAGCCGATTTATTTCTCTTTTAACTGAACTTGCCCAGGTAGCTCACGCAAAATTAAAGTGTAAATATCTGTAGGCATATCAATATCTGCTGCTTCTAATGCCTCTTTGACTCGCTGAGCAACTTTAGAAGTGGTTGCCAAAAACCCAGATCTGCGAGAGTCCACCCAAAAGCGGATTTCTAAATTAACCGTACTAGCAGCAAGTTCACTAACTAATACATCTGGTGCAGGATTTGTTTCTACTTCTTGAAAGTTTTCTAATGCCTGGCTAATTACCGCGATCGCTTCACTAAGATCTTCTCCATAGTCAATTCCTACCATTACCGAACTACGACGGCGAGGAGAAGCAGTATTATTAATAATGCTTGCCTGAAACACTTCTTGATTAGGAATATAAACTAGCCGACCATCATAGGTTTTCATAGTTGTTGCTCTTAATTGAACCTGAGTGATCGTGCCTTCATACTCGCCGATAACAACCTGATCGTTAATCCGAAACGGACGAGCAGCTAGTAAAATAACTCCAGAAATATAGTTACTTAATACATCCTTGAGACTAAAACCAATTGCCACACTAGTAAGTCCTAATGCACCCAACAACGCCCCAAAGTCTAGTCCCATAACACCCAAAGCAACTACAAAACCAATTACCCAGACTGCTCCATAACTAAGTTTGCCGATCAAAAGTTCAGTATTTGAATCCCCCTCAGTTTGCTTTGCCCAAGTATAAGCAAGATAGCGTAATATTTTGGCAGCAACCCAGGTGATGCCGATTACAATAATTGCACCTACTAATGAAGGTAAATTGCCGACAATATTTTGCAGTAATTCCCTGGTAGTTGTATATAAACGCTGGCTAACGTCGATCGCCAGGGGTGGTTTGTTAAAAGCCGTATCTAGCTGCTGCGACCATCTTTTAGCTAAGGCTTCGGTACTTAAGCCAAAATCCTCTGCATCTTGCTGAGTAACGGTCATCAAAATGCGATTTTTAATTCTCAGGGTGGCAATTTTACGAGGATTATCAGGGGTAATTTTTACTTTGTCTGGGCTTTCATTTTGTGCTAAAAGACTGGCTATACGGCGATTAATAATTTCTGCTCTAGCACTAGCATCAATTTGAGGCAAGCTACCAATTTGAAACACAGGGCGGTTTCTGACCAAAATATCGGCGAAATAAAGCCCGTCGCTGGGAATAGCTACAGGAACAGGTTCAGATGGGGTAGTAATATTTTCTTCTTCTTGAGTTAGAGCGATAGGTGCAAAAAAAACTAAAAAAGCGATCGCCATTACTATTAAAGCAAAATGCGATCGCCTGGCACGAATATTTAATCCTTTAAGAATAGAAAATGAATATGACATTAGATACTAAATTTTGAGCCAGACTAAAAGAATTTAACTTAAACTCTTATTTTATCGAGAGTTTACAGGTCTAAACTCTTTAATAGTCTCTATCTAAGGACATAACCAGCTTGATACTGAGATTTTCTTGTGGATCTTATTTATCGCTCGACATTAATTATCTAAAAAGTAATCAAACAGTTTCTTAGAACTATTTAACTGACAAAACTTAAGTAAAATGTGAACGCTTAGAAGATAGATTCCACTAAGGAAAGGAATAAGTAAGGATGGAGCAATGTGCATATCGTCTGGTGTAGTTTGATTATGGTGCATTTAACTTCGAGCATTGCTGAACATAGCAGCAAAACTCTGGTAGTAAGAGCTTTTAGATCACTGTTTTGTAATAAACGATTCCCATTAAAACAACACTAGCGAAAAAATGCAATTAAATTTATTTTACAAACCATATTTGGCGTTGACGAATCAAAATATGTATTACTTAAATCATGATTTTGATATTTTGATAACTGAAATATATGCCATAAATGCAATATAGTTTTATGATTTTCAGTACTCAAAAATCAAGTAGAGAAAAGTCAACTAGCATTAAATATGAGCAATTTGCACGATGCCGTAAAGCTAGTTATATCTAAAGATAGATAGCAATTATTGATGATAAGATGATAAATAGTAGTAGTTTATACATACTGCTTTCTCATATAGATAGAATTATAAAAAAAGTCAATAATAAATTGCTTAAAATATTTTCTATGTATATTTATTACATATTTACATTATTCTTCGTGACTTAAAACTAAATTAGCTTACGAACAATAATTTTTGTTTAGGAAAAAAAATAATGGGTGGTTTGCCAACTCGTGGACAACTAGAGAGAAAAATATCTCAAGAGATCCAAGCATTTTATCGTCACTATTTAGGACATCAACCTTCTAAAGTAACTTGCCAAATTTTTAGTAACAAAATAGCCTTGATTCTTGAAAATTCAATTACTAATGCTGAACTGATTTTAATTGATGAAGGGAAAAATAATCTAGCCGAAAAAGTGCGCTTCAATTTAGATGAGGCTATTCAACCAAAACTAAAAGAATTAATTGAAGAAATAACCGCAGAAAAAGTTGCTGATATATTAAGTGATGCTACTTTAAACACTGGTCGAACAGGAATTATTTTTGTTTTAAGTGATATGCCTAAGATTCGTAATTTAAACAGTATGCCTAAAATTAAATAGAGCTTTATCTAATAACTTTATAATAAGCATTGCCACAGGAAAGCTTTACCAAAAATACGTCTGATGTGAATTAGGAAAAAATGAGGAAAAGACTGAAGATGAAAGTTATCAAGCTTCTCATCAAAATCCTCCCTCATGAATAGCATAAACTTTGAAAGCCTCGTAATTACAATTTTTGTCCTTGTCGATGACTGGT
>JBBSPC010000048.1:0-31550 GCA_038259125.1 Chroococcales cyanobacterium
ATGTAAAAGCTTAGTCAAGAATTTTGAGCGTACACTTGTTCGTTCCAATGCCAAGCTCAAGCTATGTTTTATTCGGCTAATGCTTAAAAGATTGGCTATAGCAACAGTCCCATAAAAAGATCTCAAATGGGTTCTATAAGTCATTATTGATTAATCGAGGATTTGTTACTAAATATTCGCGCTCCAAATTCCAATACCACCAACAGCATTTTACAGAAGCTTTTATGAAGTTTTATGGAGAAGAGTTCATTCAAGCAATCCAGCTAGTAATACTTAAAAAACCAGAATCATATTTAGAATACTATTTATTCTCCTGCGATATTACGCAAACTATAGATCGCATAACTCACGTTCTTCTTATTAAGTTTTTATGCGGTTCGATAAGAGATATTTTCGACTAAAAGTATAGAAGTTTTAACGATAAAGTATTTATAAGTACATTACTATTAATTAAATCAATATCGCTAGAGGAAACTGAATCATGGCGATCGCTAATATAAGTGCAGAGGAACAAGAACAGTATGAACATATCGATCTCATTCAAAATCCATACATAGAATTAGCTTTTCCCGTAATGGGACAAAGTTTACCTATCGATCATGGATATCAACTATACTCTGCTCTATCTCATTTACAGGCTTCGTTACATGATTGGTCAGATACAGGCATTAAGACAATTTCTGGCAAGCTCGATCGCAACAAACGAAATGAATTAAACTTAACCGAGCGTTCCAAACTATTAATTCGTCTACCATCAGAGAAAATACCCTTTGTCTATTCCTTTAGTGGCAAGTCTCTGATTATAGGCAAGCATAAAATTAGATTGGGAATTCCCGAAATGAACTTTCTGCAACCAAAACCGAGATTGCGATCGCATATTGTGGTTATCAGAGGGTATGAAGAACCAAATATGTTTCTCGAAGCTGCTAGAAGACAGATAGAAGAATTAAATATTCAAGCAGATATTAAATTATTAGCCAAAAAAGATGGCACTTCTAAGCGTAAAACTATCAAAGTAAAACAAACCTTAGTAGGTTTTGGCATTGAAGCCAGCAACTTAAGCGAAGCCGATTCCATCATCCTTCAGGAAAAAGGACTTGGGGGAAAACAAAAGATGGGTTGTGGTGTTTTTGTTTAGGTAAGTGTGGAAATGATTGCTAAAGCAGTTAAACCAAAAATCGAGATAAGCTTGAGCGATCCTGGCATGACCATGCTACATTCTGCGGGAGTAGCAGGATTGTATATGACTCTCAAAGTCTTAGCAAAGCGTTATCCTACTCTCAGATCTCGACAGGGCAATTTCAAATGGATTTTAACTAAAAATAGTATTTGTCTTGACTGGAAAGGAAACGACTACGAAGCTTTAGACTGGTTATTCCAGGAATCATTCCAAATCACTAACGATGGTTTAATTTCTCTTACTGGTTTACCTTCTCTGAGTTGGTCAAGCCAATTGGCTATTCATATTGGGATTAAAAATACTTTCCTGCAACACAATCAATTCTTCAAATCCGCAGGCGACGCTAGTAAAAATCTCATCATAGATGACTTAAGAGTTGCAATCGATTATAAAAAAGTTAAGTCTTATGCTCATCAGAATTATGCCGAACAATTGTGTCCGATAGAAAAACTTAATTTCAAACGGATTTTTACCAAATTAAAACTTTTTATTTTTAGTCATTACACTCTAATTGGAGTTTTATTTGTACTAGACATAAGACAGGGTGATAATTTAAAGCAACAGTCAATTGGAATTACGGGCTGGCTGTATCCTGGTGCAACAGTCAAACATTATGCCTACAAAAAAAAGACTCAATTTACTGAAACTATCGAAAGAGCGATCGCGCTACTATACGCTCCTGTTGCTTGTGTCTATTTTATGACTCCTAGATCCCGTCTTCACGATACCAAATCTCAATACTGTTTAGTCGTTCCAAACATAACCAATTTAGAATCATACGCACGACAAAGAAAAAAGCTTAACGGCTGGAATTATCAACAATTTATAGCTTCTAGTCACAGCGATGCAGGTTTTCGCTTGCTTACCCAACAGGCTACTTTAAGAATAATTCAAAAAGATAATCTAAAACGTTGTCAGGTAATTACTTTTGGGCAAGCTCCCTGGACTGGTTTTCAAAGAATTCGTAAAAATGTTGATGTTATCGAACTAACTGACAAGATAATCCAAAACTATCGATTGTGCGATCGCTATTTTAAAAACCGAGTAGTTGAATGGTCAGGCGGTAACTTTATTGCTGCAAGTGTAGTTCGAGAACTAATTGCCGAAAATATAGCGAGAGGATTTCCCTGGTGGCATAACTTTACTCATGCTGTTAGAAGCAAGGATTTATTTAAGTTAATTAGCTATGAGACAAAAGGATTACAAGCAATGGTCAAAAATGCCGACTGGGATGAATCAGCACAAATACTATTCGTCAAAGCCTGTCATCAAGCATTACTGCAAATCTACGGCAAACTTTATGGACGAGGCAAACAAGGAGAATACATACAGATTCATAGAGAAAATGAGCGTATACGCTCTGGTTTGATTCGCTGCCAAAATTCTGAAGATTTTCGTCACTTTATGACCGCTAACTTTTGGAGTAAAGCGGGAAATATTTCTATTCTTGCCGACTACTGGGAAGAATTAATGCCTTTGACTACCAAACCAGACAATTGGAAGTTAGCCAGAGATCTAGCATTATTGTCATTAGCAAGCTATAAGTCTCAAAAACGAAAACAAGCAGAGGATAATTCAACCTCAACAGAACCAGAATTGCTAGAGGAGGAATAGAAATGACATTTCACTTATACGGTAATATTTTGACTTTCTATGGTGTAGCAGCCAATAATCGTGGGAAAAATCAGGGCAACATTACGACACTTCAAAAGTTGCTTTGGAAGGGAGAAACTCACACAGTAGTATCTTCTGAGGCAATACGTTGGGCGATAAGATACTATTGGCAGAAAGCAGAAATTCCTGTCAATCGTGTCTGGAATGACGATTTACCCAACGAACAAAATCCTCATTGGCAAGATCGCAAATTTAATCCTACAGAGTATATCGATGACGATCTATTAGGTTTCTTTGAAGCTGAAAGTGCCAAAAAAGACACTAAAGAGGAAAACTCTCAAGAGTCTGAAACTAAAGCTAAAAGCAAGAAAAAAGCTAAACTAAAAGGCACTGTAACAGATAGAAGGGGACGATTAGATGTTACTCGCGCTATCTCTACCATTCCTTATGGTGGAAAAGTCACCTTTAGTTCTAAAAGTGGCAGAAAAGATCGTACTTCCATTTATGGGACAGAGTTTCACGGTACGAGATATCAATTTGGCTTTGGTATTACTCCAGAATCTTGTAAAGATAAATCGAGAGTTCTAAATCTAATCGATGCCATAGTTTCAATCTATCGAGTAGGTGGTAATCATGGCAGATTCTTATTTGATTTTGCTCCAGAAAGTATTGTATTACGCTGGACAAATGATTTTGCTCCTCGTTTTCTTTATTGTTATGACGAAGATGAAATGGGCGATATTTCGATGTCCAAATTGTTGAGGCAAATAAGGAGTGGCGATCTCGATCCGACTGAATTTTAGATAGGAGGGGAGATAACTGAAGCTTTACAGGATTCAGAATATTCAAGAGTAAATAAGTTTTCTGGAGTCAAAGCTACCGTAGATGCTCTTAAACAAAAAATTACCTCCGATTTGAATATTTAGTTGATTAACGAAGTTCTATTAAACCAGAATATGAAGATTGCTCTCAAGATAGATGTTCCTATCGCTTCATTTCCTACTTCCCGCAGTCGAGAGTATCGCGAGACTTATCCCGTACCGCCTCCATCAACTGTTTATGGAATGCTATTGTCTTTAGTAGGTGAAACAGACAGATACAAACATTGTGGAGTAAAAATTGCGCTCGCACTTCTTTCTGAACCAGCTAAATCAGTTACGTTTAGAAAAATGAGAAGATTTAGATTTAAAAACCTTGAACGTCCAAAAAATACTCGACCAGATTTTCAAGAAGTACTTACTGGTATTGAGTTAATTGTTTGGGTAGATGACGAAGAAGACAATGCGAAACCGAGTTTGTGCGATCGCATTACTCAAGCATTTACTAATCCTTCATCAATCAACCGTTTTGGTGCATTAGGCTTGGGAGAAAGCCGAGATTTAGTAAATTCAGTAGATTTAATAACCGAGGCGAATTTCAATCTGCCTTTAAAATATTTAATTCGAGATAAATATGGAGATTTATCTCTACCTTACTGGGTCGATCGTGTTGGTTCAAAAGATACTCATTGGTTGAGGTACTCTCTTGAAGATGTAGGACAACAATCTCCGCCTGACCCTGCATGGACGGTTGTTAGGGCTACGTAAACAATTTACAGATATCCCTTTGCAAGGATGTCTGTTTGTAAATTTAATTTAGAGACTAAAACTGGCTTGAAGCCAACACTAATCTATATTTGAGCATTTGAGCATTTATTTAGTTGACAAAGGTGCTTGCAAAAACGTGAAACCTTTAATATATTTGGATTGTACAAGTTATCATTTGCTTATTTTAGACTTACTTTTGTGTAGTATAAAAAATATAAGTAGTATTCACAAATATTTGCTTCTTAAGCAAGAAGCAGAAAGCAATTCAAAGGTTGCCATGCAACTAAATTAGATGTCGTAAGGCGTTGTGAACAATTGCGAGGATGCCGCACAGTTAACCGTGACAATTTGATGCAACTAAATTAGATGTCGTAAGGCGTTGTGAACTTTTACCTTGTTTTATGCTTATCGATTGTCTTATTAATATGCAACTAAATTAGATGTCGTAAAGCGTTGTCAATCAACACTACAATTATTCGTTCAATTCAATTGCTTTGATGTTATTAAACAATTGCTTGCACCAACTAAAAATAGTTAATCAATAAAGCTAATACCAAAATCAGCATTTAAGACTTTTTCTATTTTTCTTATAGTATCTTCTGCTACGCCTCCTAATACAGCTTCAGCTTCTAACTGATACCAATAATTGCGAGAAATACCAACAGTTTTCGCTAATTTAGTAACAGAGCGAGGATCGGCTTCTCTCGCCTCTTTAATACGCTTTCCTAAATCGGGTATATCTATTTCTAGTTTGACAATACGTCTGACCTTCACAGTCATAAAATTAAAATTCAACTTAATCAGTATATGAGAAGTGTCAATCAAATAGTTGACAGGTGTTAATTAACAGGTTTACAATAGTTTTCTATCAAACACTATTACATATTCCGAGCAAAAGAGAAGACGATCGCGCCTGGACAGCATTGATTCGCCTTCTCTTACAAACCCAATTAAACAAAAAGGTCTTATTACTATGATTGCACAGAACTTAGATGCAACCCAAATTTGTGCTGACCAATTAACTGAAGGTGACATAATTCGGCACACTACAGGAGATGTATGGCAAGTTATCTGCGAACCACAATACGTTGACAATGGCATCTGTTTTAAAGTGCTTTGCCTAAATATAGAAACACTACCCAATACTCAGCAGGTTATTTTTGCTGCTAGCAGGAAGTTTGAGTTACTAGATTATCAACCTCCGATAACAGCTTAAGTATTTACAGCGATTGCACGAATTAAATAATGCGATCGCTTTTGCATTTATGTAGTTCTTGTTTAAAGTGCTGCACAGTTTCTTGAACGAGTTGCTTTCGACGGAAACGCGTATTAACGCCCGCAGACCGCACTCGTTCGCTTTTGCTACCTAATTTTTCTCTACACCTTTCAAAATTTATCTCAGGTCAAATGCTTGGATTTTTTCCTACGCCATACCCAGGCGAGTTACTTTATAGTGCGCTCGCACGCTATCAAATTCGTAGTGGTAACTTTAGCCCCAAATTGACTATCGAAGAATTGTTTGATTCGAGAACTATTACTGCCACGGCAGATTTGCCTTGCAGTCTGAATAATTTAGCTCAGAATCTACCTAAATATTCCTTTATAACAGTAGACAGTTTGATTCAAAACAATACTTTATATCCATTTTATGCACCGTTTTTACCACTAAAAAGAGCCAAACAGATACAGGAGGCGATGAAGACTAGTAAAGGCGGAAATATTCATACAATGACAGGAATTATGGCAAGCGCAATATATACGCCTAAATACTTTCGCTTTTGCCCTGACTGTCTGCAACGTGACTTGAAGAATTACGGTGAAACTTATTGGCATCGATTACATCAGATACCAGGAGTGTTGTTTTGTCCAACTCATGAAATACGCTTGAAAGATAGCCAAATCCCAATTCAAGGATCGAACAAACACCAGTATCACCCTGCTGACGAGTCAAATTGCTATAAAACTGGTATGGAGATTGAATATAGTCAAGCTATCAAACGAAACTTAGTCATGTTGAGTCAGAATATTGCTCAGTTAACGGATAATATTTATCCAAGTCGGACTTTGGAATGGTTTACCAGGAGATATAGAACTCTATTAATAAACCGAGGCTATGCAAATGCTAACGGGCGAATCAAGCAAAAAAGATTAATTGATGATTTTGTCTATTTCTACGGAAGAGATTTGCTAAATACCTTGGGTTCGGAAACTGTCTATGAAGATAAGAGTAATTGGCTAACTCAAATAGTTCGTAAGCACCGCAAAGCATTTCATCCCATCAGACATTTATTGATGATTCGGTTTATCGGAGAGTCTATAGATAGCTTTTTTCAGAACAACAAGCAATATAAACCGTTTGGTAGAAGTCCTTGGCTATGTTTGAATGTAGCAGCAGATCATTATCTTCAACCAGTGATTACGAGTTTAAAGATCAGTCATTGTTTGGAAAATAAGAAGCCGTTAGGAACTTTTAGTTGTTCTTGTGGCATGGTTTATTCTCGCAGTGGAGAGGACAAGGCAGAAGAGGATAAGTTAAAAATTGGCAGGGTGATAACCTATGGTCGAGTTTGGTCAGATAGACTAAGAGAATTAGTTGAAAACAAATTGGGATTGAGGGCTACTGCGAGAGAATTACGAGTCGATCCTAATACTATTAATCGATATGTAGCTCTGTTAAACTTAACTCCATCTTGGATAAAGAATAAACCCCAGGTAAAACCGAAAAAAGTAAAATCAATTGAGCCAGAAAAACTTAAGCAGCAAAAACGAGATATTTGGCTTGACTTACAGCAAGAGAATCCAGAATTGTCGAAAACTGAGATTAGAAAGCTTGCGCCTGATGTTTATGCTTGGCTTTACAGACGCGATCGCATTTGGTTAAACAATAATGCTCCCAAACTTCAAAAACCAACGGCATCAGTAGATCGAATTGACTGGAATGTTAGGGATAAAGAGATATTAATACAAGTTAAAAGCGCAGTAAAACAACTGCTTGAGAAAGATAAGCCCATCAGAATTACTATCAGCAGAGTAGGCTCATCTTTGGGATTAAAAGCATTGTTAGAAAAGCATTTAGACAAGCTACCTCTGATTAAAGCCTATTTTGAGTCGGAGACGGAGACGGTAGAAGATTTTCAGATTAGAAGAATTAAATGGGCTGTCAAGGAATTGGATGAGCAAGGAGAGGAGATTAGGTTATGGAAGATATTGAGGTTAGCTGGTTTGAGAGAAAATTGTTCGGAGAAGGTAAGAGAAGCGATCGCAAAAGCATTGCAAGAGCCAATCTAAATATTATTTTGACGTTCACATGAAATGGATATTTTATTAATCCCCTGATTATATCTTTGAGAAATCAGCAAAAAAGAAACCGCTGACAATCAAACTAAAATATAATCGAGGATATTAGAAAACTATATCCACATCTAAAATGATCTAAAGTTAAAGGGTAAAGGATTCAACCAGAATTTTTTTCCTCACCCTTTTCCGCAGATGAATTACAGCCTAATCATTATCGTAGGTTTGAATCCGAGCAGTACCAATGGGGATATCTTCCGTCTCCCCGACATAACGGACTGAAACTGGATAGAACCAGATATCGTCGTTGGCGTTGCCGAATGAACCAGTAACTCCTCGAAGAGCAATTTTTAGGGTAGTACCTGGCTGCACAGAACGATCAAAGCCAATCGTGGCACTGTTGCCATTCATGGTAACGGCAGCATTTATCGGTTGCTTTGATCGATCTATAACTTCAATTCCTCGTGCTACTTTTAGTCCATCTGGAAAACCGATCGTCAATTTAGAGATGGGATTGCCTTCAACTTTGACATCAATGAAATGAGTTGCCATATCTGATTCGCTTGCTTGGGTATCAAGCGGGATCGGCATCAGCTTTAACAATCTGAGACACAGACGCTTCAGAACTGATTGTTTGTGCCTGAACGGTGGAAACTACTGTATGCTTGTGCGATCGCACAAGCATACAGTGCTGTAAAAAGATGGGCTTTCATAAGAATCTTCTTGGTGAATTGTAAATTTAGATAGTTGCGACAATTGTTACTCCAGCATTGTTGAAGGCAATATCGAGCTGTCCATAGCTTGCTATCACTTTCTCAATCAGTGTTCGCACATCGGCTTTTTGAGAAACATCTGTCGAAACAAAAAAGTTATCTCCAGCAATCGCTTGAATTTGCCGAATGGTTTCTTCGCCTTCAGCTTGCCGACGACCTGCAACAAAGACTTTTGCTCCAGCTTGAGCTAGTTCGACTTTTCCAGATAATGTGGTCATTGTTAATCTCCTGAGTGTATGAAAGTGAATGCTTTACTTCTAGATGCCAAAGCCACGCTAATTAGAGAGATCGTTAGCGGATTAGACCAGAGCGGAGCGCCCGAATCGCTGCTTGGGTGCGATCGCTTACGTAGAGTTTTCTTAAAATATGTTGAACATGGGTCTTAACTGTACCTATAGAATTATCCTCAGTAAGATCTGGTTGGATTAAGAGCCAAGAAAACTAATGACCTGCATTGATAATGGCTGCCATCAACGGCTCAATGTTCCAGCGTTCGATATAGCGAATGCCATTTATGAAGAGTGCTGGGGAAGTTGTTACGCCACTGCGTAATCCACTTTCAAGGTTTTTATGAATGCGAGCTATATGCACGTGCTTAGACATATCTTGTAGAAATTGAGAAATATTTAATTCTAAATCGTTGGCATACTGCACTAAATAGCCGTTTGCTAACTCTTGTTGATGCTCGAAAAGAGTATCGTGCATCTGCCAAAACCAGCTTTGAACCGCCGCCGCTTCAGCCGCTTCAGCCGCACGCAAAGCATGAGCATGAACCTGTACTTGTGGAAAATGACGGAAAATGAAACACAAATAATTCTCTCCCAAAGAAACACTAAGCTGTTGCTGAATCACTCTAATCAGCCGATAAACGTCTGCACTCTGAGAACGCTGATAGTCCCCATACATTACCAGTACCACGGGAGCACTCAGCACACCTTTCCTGCGATCTTGGGTTGAAGGTGGGATGATTAGCAAACTGTGGTTGTGGTCAAGGTCATCGGTCACTCATACCTCCAAAAGAAAATATGCTTATCGCTAGCGATCGCCATACAACCTTCTTACTGCGATCTGTATAAACTAAACTTAGATCTGGCAACTAAATTGCTGTCAACGTTTGCATGTATTCAATATAGGCAATTAACCTTTGTTTGTCGTCCACTCAGAGTTGGCACTTTTGCACAATAGAATGATTGATGAATCAGTCCATCTCAAAACCTAAGGTTGACTCCAACTAAAGTACGACTGTACAACTTGCTTACAAACTGACAATTCCTCGTCTAACCGCAACAATTACGGCTTGAGTGCGATCGTTCACTCCGAATTTACTTAAAATACGATTAACATGAGATTTGACGGTGCTTTCAGCGATGGTTAAGGCAGCAGCAATGTCTAGATTACTCATCCCCTGCGCCATTAGACGGAGTACCTCTAGCTCTCTTCCACTCAGTTCTGGATTGCTCATTCGCTGCACCAGTTTTGCCCCTACTTCTGGTGGCACATACTTACGACCTCTATGAATCGTGCGAATCGCATTCAGAAGCTCGTTAGGTTTTGCATCCTTGAGCAGATAGCCTTGAGCACCTGCCTGCAATCCGCGATAGATATCCTCATCGCCATCGTAGGTTGTGAGCACCATAACCCGAGCATGTTTAAATTCAGCACAAATAGCAGTAATTGCTTCAACTCCTCCCATCTGTGGCATTCGTAAATCCATTAGCGTTACATCGGGTTGATATTCCCGAAACAGTTTGACCGCCTGGTGACCATCTTCTGCTTGAGCCATCACGGTCATTTCTGGATCGCGGTTAATAATGGTTGCCAACCCCTGCCTAACAATGGAATGATCGTCAACAATCAGAACACGAATATTTGTTAATTGGCTCATGATGATTCACTCTCGATTTACAATGACAACAATTTCTGTTCCTTGTCCAGGTTGGCTTTTAATCGTCAGTTGTGCTCCAATCTGTTCTGCCCGCTCGCTCATTCCCAGCAATCCAAATCCGCCCACAGATGAAATGCTACCAACTCCAAAACCCTGTCCATTATCTTTAACGCGCAAGAGACATTGGGTCTTTTCATACACCAACTCAACCCGAATTTCGTCACCCCCGCCATATCTTACGGCATTAGTCAATGCTTCCTGTCCAATCCGTAGTAAGTTATTCTCAACCTCGGTTCGTAAAGGATAGTCTGTGCCTTTAATTTCGTGGATCACAGCAGTATCGGTAGCAGATCTCATTTGCGTCACCAGACGATGCAGGGCGCTCTGCAAACTGCCATCTTCTAATAGTTGGGGGCGAAGTGCTGTTACGGATCGGCGCGCCTCGGCAAGCCCGATTCGTGCCAATTCCTCGATCATTTCCAGATGTGCCTGGGTCGCTTCTAAGTCATCTGTGATTACCTGGGTTGAGGCTCCGACGTGAACCAGTATGCCTGTAAAGGCTTGAGCTAAAGTATCGTGAATTTCTCGTGCCATGCGGTTGCGTTCTTCCAAAATGGAGGCTTCTTCAGCACGTTTGCGATCGCTAATGTCTGTTATCAGACCATAGTGTCCCTTCACATGAGCATCGGAATCAAAATCGGGGATGAGGGTAGCACTGATATACTTTTTGCCAATCGGATAGGGGATTTCTGCCTCATAGGAGACAGTCTGCCCTGCTAGCGCTCGACTGATGTGCGGCTCAGCAATTTGATAAATCGCCTCACCCAGAAATTCACGGCTATGCTTGCCCAGAATTTCATCTCGACTGCACTTAAACCATTCCTCATATGTCTGGTTGACAAATCGATAGCGCTGATTTATATCTACATAGCTAATCAAAACAGGTAGAGCGTTAGCGATCAGTCGTAATTCTTGTTCTCGTAAGCGAAGCTCGTCGTAGACATCGCGCAATGTGGCTTCGCTTTTGTGTAAAGCCGCCGTTCGCTCGGCTACCTGTTGCTCTAAGGTGCGATTGTAATCGGCTAAAAGCTTTTCTGCCTGTTTGCGATCTGTGGTGTCTTGAAAGGCTACAATCGCATAAGCCACATTGCTCTGTTCGTCATATACTGGCGTTGCCCACGCCTCAATTGGAATAATAGCATCGTTTCGATGAATTTCCATATCGTCGATCGTGATGCGTTCACCGTTTAATGCACGGACAATTGGCAGCTGATCGCTTGGATATTTTCGCTCCGTTCCCACCCGATAGAATTGATAAACCTCTGCGAATCGATCCGCTGTCACGGCAGGATCGATTTCTTTACCAATTAGCTCAATTCTTCGTCGATTGGCGTAGTAAGGACGACCCGCCGCATCCACTACTGCAATTGCCACTGGGACAGCTTCCAGGAATTGAGCCATCTGACTTTCGCTAGCTCGTAACTTTGAATAGAGTTTGGCATTTTCAATGGCGATCGCGGCTTGGGTTGATAGCAGATGCAAAACTTGCGATCGCTCGGGTGTAAATACTCCAGTTGCTAATTGATTTTCTAAATACAACACACCGACAAGCTTACTTTGATTCAGCAGAGGCAAACAGAGCAGTGATTGAGTTTGATTGTGCTGAATGTATTGCTCATTAATGAAATTTCCTTCACAGGTTGCATCATTTAGAATGACAGATTCATAAGTCTGGATTACATAATTAATAATTGATTCAGGCAGATGATTGACAACTGGGATAGATTGCAGCACTTGCGTAGCAAAGACATTCTCCCCATCATTAAATTCACTAGAGGCTTCAATAGCCCATTCTCCTGAGTTTTCCAAAATTAGACATCCAGTTTGTGCGCCAGCATTCTCGATTAAAATTTGCATCAGAGAACGGAGCAACCGATCGAGTTCAATTTCACCCGAAATTGCTAGAGAAGCTTTCATTACTGACGCTAAATCCAAAGCTTCCTCAGAGCTATTGCTGCTAGTTGTAGTAATTAAATTTTTCGTTTGGGTATCTGTTTGACGATGAACATGAGTCAATAATTGGGGATATTTAACCTCTAAATCAGCAACTTTTGCTTTTGCTCCCCAGCGTTCGTAGCAGTAGTGAGCTTCCTTCATATAAGTTTGGGCAAACTTTTCCATACCTCTTGCCAGATAGAATTTAGCGGCTAATTCATAAGCTAAGGCTTCTTCCTGGATATATTCGTTATCCTTCGCTCCTTTAATTGCACACTCATAAAAATCCATTGCTTCAACAACTTGACCCAAGACTCGTGCTTTTTCTGCCTCAACTAAATGATATTTGTGTAGATAATTCATGGGTGCATAATCTGCCCAGTGCTTTATTTTCTTCTGGCTAAGGGCAATTCTTTCAAGGATTTCTGACTGTATTTGCGCGTTGCTTTTGGGATAGGCTGCAAGTCTTGCCAGAGAATCATAAAAATAGTACAAAGGAACGAGGGGTGTCGCAATGACGCGGAGCGCATAACTTTCTGCTATGGTTGCGTTCTCAGATGCCTGAGCATAGTCAGAAAATATATAGCATAAGATAAGTTTATTGAAATGTACCAGAAAGAGTATAACTGCATCTATTTCATGGTGTGGCAGTCTATTCTCCTCATTGTAAGCTTCACCAACGAGACGGGATGGATTGACAGAACATCCCATCAAATTTAAGACAGACTGCTGAAATATTTGAGTCCAAGTGAGTGATGTTGTCTGTTTAATTTGACGGATTGCTTCACAGTATGTTGCCATCTCGTGTTCAACCTCCGCAAGTTCCTTTCCAACGATAAAGAATTGGAGGCAGTAAGTGAAAGCGCAATAGGCAGCGAACTCTAAATCTCCAGTTTCTAGCCCAATTTGATAGGCTTCCAGGAATGACTCCGATGTTTCCCTAATATGCTCTTTCCAGTGGATGATGAAGTTAGTTATTATGAATAATGTTCTAGCTTTAAGTGAATGAATTTTCAGATGGGCTAACAGCCTTAATGCAAGTTGTCCAAACTCGTAGCCAGCCTCAATGTTTCCGACCATCCCACAAAGAATTAACCCAAAGTTGGCATAGGCAAAGGGAGACACAAACGTATTGCCATACTGGATTGACAAGTTGACCTGTTTAAACACAAGTAGAGACACCAAGTCAGGAGCCGCATGATAGGCAACGAGCGTGATCCTAGATAAAATTCGCATTGCTGCTAGCTTTTCTGGTTTAGTCATTTCTGGCAATTGGATCGAGTCCTGGATCGCTTTGTTGTCAAAGCGGGATAAAATTGTGTCTAGTTCAAGCTGAATATCTGACTGACTAGGCTTTTCAGGAAAAATGTTCCCCAATTGCTGCAAAACTTGTAATCCAGTGTTGATCGCTTCTAATAGATGACTCTGTGCAATGGCAGCTTGAATTTTGACTTCGTAAACGTTGATCGTGTCAAGAATCGTTTCAGCTTTTTGTAGAACAATTGCCGTCCAATATTCTACCTGCTCAAACTCGCCACATAAATAGGCAACTTCTGTTGTTTCTGAATATAACGCTAAGGTTAGGTCATAGTTCGTTTGCCAACTAGAAGTTGCCAGCCATGTTCTTCCTGCGACTAAATAGTTTTTAGCCACACTATAGGCGATCTCCCCTCTTGCTTTCTGAGCTGCCATTAGATTCAGTTTGGCAATTTCATCTCGTTCTGCTCGAACGCTGACAAGCTCAATCCCATGATTTAGGTGATCGACTATCTCAAATAGTCGCTCTGGCCGTCGCTCTGGCCGTCGCTCTGGCAAGGTTTTTTCTAGGAGACTGCGACCAATTTGTAGATGGACTACTCGTTTTTGTGATTCATCAATCAAGGCATAAGCTGCTTGCTGTACGCGATCGTGCAGGAATTTATAATCCTGAACTAAGAGTTGTTCATCCACATCAGAGGTTGGTAGAATTAAACCCGACTGAATTGCTACCACTAATTTGGGAAAAATTTCGCTAGGTGAGTTTTCACAGATGATAGAAAGAGTACTTAAGTCAAAGTCAGCACCTACACAAGCTGCCAATCGTAAAACCTGCTGCGTTGAACTTGGCAGTTTTTTCAATTTAGCGACAGTCAATTCCACTACATTATCAGTGATATTTTTGGCTTCAATCTCAGTCATATCCCAAGTCCATTTTGGATTATTAATCTCTGAGCTAAATTGCGAATCTTGGGGCAGACTAAAAGTAATTAGATTTTCTGCGTATAGTGTTTTGAGAAATTCATTGATAAAGAAAGGATTTCCTCCAGTTTTACGCAGTACTAGCTCGGTCAAGGGTTTTACAGTGCTAGTGTCGCTGTGCAAGGTATCGGCAATGAGCAGAGCGATCGCTTCTAGTTTTAAAGGTGCTAGAGTAATTTGAGCGATCGCTGTGTCTTCTTTTTTTAACTCCTCAAGGGTCATCATTAATGGATGAGTTGAATTGACTCCGTTATCTCGATACGCCCCAATTAAAAAAAGATCTTGTGCAGAGCGATCGCTCATCATTAATTCAATTAACTTCAGCGTCGCTGAGTCTGCCCACTGAAGATCATCTAGAAATATAACTAAAGGATGCTCGTGGGAACAAAACACCCGAATAAAGTTTTGAAAGACTCGATTAAACCGATTTTGAGATTCTGTCGCACCTAAATCGGGTACGGCTGATTGTTTGCCAACGATCGATTCCACTTCGGGAATTACGTCAATAATTACTTGCCCATTTGCACCCAAAGCCGTTAACAGCTTTTCTCTCCATCTTTGCAGTAGGACTTCTGATTCGCTCAATAGTTGCTGCATCAATTGAGCAAAAGCATTTACTACAGCAGAGTAAGGGATGTTACGCTTAAATTGGTCAAATTTACCAGAGATAAAATAACCACATTTTTCAGTAATGGGCTTATAAATCTCATGCACCAGATAGGATTTACCTATACCAGAATATCCAGCAACGAGCATCATTTCAATTTTGGATTGATGATTATTTGTTGCCGCTACTCGCTCAAATGCTGTTAATAACGTCTCAACTTCTGTTTCACGCCCATACAGCTTTTGCGGGATTTGAAACTTGTCAGAAATATCCTGTAAACCTAATGGAAATGCTTCAAGGCAACTCTTTGTTTCTAACTGTTTTAAACATTTTTCTAGATCGGTTTTAATTCCCCAAGCACTTTGATATCGCTCTTCAGCATTCTTTGCCATTAATTTCATGACAATTGCTGAAACTATTGGGTGAATCTCTAAATTGATTTCATGGACTGGAATTGGTTGTTTGGCAATATGGCAATGTACTAATTCCAAAACGTCAGCTGTAGCAAAAGGTAGCTGTCCTGTCAGCAATTCGTAAAAGGTAACGCCGAGAGAATAAAAATCTGTGCGATAATCGAGACTTCGATTCATCCTCCCCGTTTGTTCTGGCGACATATAGGCTAAAGTGCCTTCTAAAACATTGAGATTTTTAAAGGTGGGATTGATGCGAGTCAATCGAGTAGCAATACCGAAGTCAATGATTTTGAGAATTCCTGTTTGCGGATTGAGAACGATATTGCTGGGGTTAATATCTTTGTGAATGACATTAGCCGCGTGGATTCTGCCTAAGATTTCGGTAATGGCGATCGCCAAACGAAGAAATTCTGCTAAGGGCATCGGACAAGAAATTTCTCTCGATTCTCTTAGTTTCTTTAAGGATTCTCCCCCGAAATCTTCGAGGACAATGACTAAAGTTCTTTGGTAATCTTGTTGGTTATAAGCTTTAATAACGCCTTCTAAATTGAGAGAGCGTGTAATTTCGTATTCGGTCTTGTAGCGTACGAGTTCGGCGGTTGTAGGATAATCTTGTTTGAGAACCTTGAGGATGATGTCAGTACGATCGGCTTGACTGACCGCCCGATAGACCAGGGAATTAGCACTCTCGTAGATTTGGGTTTTGACACTAATTCCAGGTAGGTCGATCATCAAACTTTCTCCCGATGACGATCTTGAGCTACATCAAAAATTATATCGGCTTCTGTCTTGAAAGATTATTATTCTATTTTCATCTCTGAGTTGTGAACGCTAGTTCATGGCATCTGTTGCCAAAACTAGAAACTAACAAATTTTTAATTTAATATCGTCCAATTTTAGCATAAATAACAGTCTAGGAAAAATCTAATGAAATTACAGCCATTCGCCTAAACGTGCAATTGTCGGTTTGTAGGATGTACTTTAGTTTGAATTTAGATTCCAACTTCAGTTGGAGTCAATCTTCCATTTTGAGATGGATTGGTTAATCAATCACTCTATGGAGCAAAAGTGTCAACTCTAAGTGGACGACAAGTAAGAGTCAATTGCATATATTGAATTTATAGGCAAATACCTAAGAAACAACTCATGTCAAACATTACAGATAGCTACAGGAGAAAACGTGAAAGCGATCGCAGTCGCTTGCCCCCGTCCCACTGATAAAAATGTTTTTTTCACTACTGCGATCGTCTAAAAAGCCGTCCCTGCCTAGCATACAAATTACTTGTCACTCCGTGAGAATCAAAGTTGAGACAAAACACTCTCTCGATATAAATATGCTTAAGCTGTCATTCAAGCACTTCGCTCTGGTCTAGTTCACTAAATCTAATTGCAGAGGAAACCGATCTGAAGATGAAACTTATTTCTGTCAATATTGGTCTGCCGCGTGATGTGACCTGGAAGGGAAAAACCGTCACCACTGGAATTTTTAAAGAGCCCGTCAATACAAGAGTAATGGTGCGATCGCTTAATCTAGAGGGCGATGGACAGGCGGATCTCACCGTTCATGGTGGAGCAGACAAAGCCATTTATGTCTATCCGTTTGAGCATTACGACTACTGGCGTGGTGAATTGCCAGACACCGAGCTAACCCCTGGTATCTTTGGCGAAAATTTCACGATTACGGGTCTGAAAGAAGAAAACGTCAATATTGGCGATCGCTTTCAGATTGGCACGGTAGAACTAATAGTAACTCAACCGCGCATGCCCTGCTACAAATTGGGAATTCGGTTTGGGCGACCGGATATGGTGAAGCATTTTCTGACCAGTCGTCGTACCGGTTTTTACTTTCGTGTGTTGCAAGAGGGTGAAGTCGGATCTGGAGACACTTTAGAGTTGGTGAGCCGGGATAACGACAAGATCACGGTTGCCGATATCACTCAGCTTTATGTCCGTGAGCAAAACAATCCAGAGTTACTGCACCGTGCTGCTCAACTGGAAGCGTTACCCATAAGTTGGCGAGACTACTTCCAGGAGCAGATTCGTCGTCAGGATGTGAGATAAATCAACCTGCTGCGAATCGTCATCATTTCACTTTTTCCACTCACAAGGAGTAATCTCATGATTACATATCACAGCATTTCAATCGATGGCTTAGATATTTTTTACCGCGAAGCAGGTTCTCGCGACAATCCAACAATTTTGTTGCTGCACGGCTTCCCAACTTCATCCCATATGTTTCGCAATTTGATGTCTGCGCTTGCCGATCGCTTCCATCTAGTTGCTCCCGATTATCCAGGCTATGGCAACAGTTCCATGCCAGGCGTGAATGAGTTTGATTACTCCTTTAACCACATAGCCGAGATTATGGAGAAGTTTATTGCGGCGATCAGCCTCAAGCAATATAGCCTCTATGTAATGGATTATGGTGCGCCGATTGGCTATCGCATTGCCGCCAAATATCCAGAGCAAGTACAAGCGTTGATCGTGCAAAACGGGAATGCCTATGAAGAAGGGTTACGGGAATTTTGGGAGCCAATAAAGGCTTACTGGCAAGAGCGATCGCCTAAAAATGAAAGTAAGCTTAAATACCTTGTGACTCTAGAAGCGACAAAGTGGCAGTATACCAACGGTGTTCGTAATGTCGAAGCGATTAGCCCCGACACCTGGACAATCGATCAACACTTCCTCGATCGCCCCGGCAATGGTGAAATTCAACTACAGCTGCTGTACAGCTACGGCACGAATCCACCGCTGTATCCCCAATGGCAGGAATATTTTCGCCAATATCAACCCCCAACCTTAATTGTTTGGGGTAAGAACGATTATATATTTCCTGCTGACGGTGCGTATCCCTATCAGCGCGACTTAAAAGATGTTGAGTTCCATCTACTCGATACCGGACATTTTGCTCTGGAAGAAGATGGCGATGCGATCGCATCCCATATCAGCCAATTTCTCGCATCCCGACTGCAACCCATTGCTGCCTGATGATTGCGGATGAATCATCTCGAACATTCGAGCAAAGCTGTGGTCGTCATGACGATGAACCATGCTCTAATGCCAATGTTGGCATAAACATGATCGTTTATACCTGGATCTACATTTAGAAGAGTAAAATCCATGACCCTATTTCACACAGTCTCAGTCGATGGTTTAGACATCTTTTACCGAGAAGCTGGCTCACGTGACAATCCAACGATCCTGCTATTGCACGGCTTCCCGACCTCCTCTCACATGTTTCGCAATTTGATGCCTGCACTTGCCGATAAATTTCATCTGGTTGCTCCTGATTACCCTGGCTTTGGCTATATATAGTGCCATGCCCGCTTTGGATGAGTTTGATTACACGTTTGATCGTCTTACTGAAGTGATGACAGGCTTTATTGATGCGATCGGCTTGCAACGCTACAGTCTTTACTTGATGGATTATGGTGCTCCGATTGGTTATCGATTGGCAACACAGCATCCAGAACAGATTGAGTCGCTGATTGTGCAGAATGGCAATGCCTACGAAGAAGGACTTGGTGATTTCTGGAAGCCAATGCGAGCTTTTTGGCAGGACAAGACACCTGAAAATATTGATCGCGTGCGACAGGCTTTGACAACCAAGAGCGCGAAATGGCACTACATCACTGGAGTCAGGAATTTGGAAAACCTTAGTCCCGACACTTGGATTTTAGATCAAGCCTTCCTCGATCGTCCTGGCAACATGGATATTCAACTGGCATTGAAATACGACTACCAGTCCAATATACGGCTATATCTACAATGGCAAGCTTACCTGCGTGAGTATCAACCATCCACGCTGATTGTGTGGGGCAAAAATGACCAGGGCTTTATAGCCGAGGGAGCTCACGCTTACAAACGCGATTTGCAAAACCTGGAGTTTCACTTGTTCGATACGGGACATTTTGCTTTGGAAGAAGACGGGGAGGCGATCGCTAGCTATATCCGTCAGTTTATGACGACTCACGTTGTCAAGGATCTAGCTTTCAGCCAGTAATAATCTTGGCTGAGAAGTCATGCCAAGAGATGATTGAGTTTTATGAACAAAAAATCCACGCATGACGTGGTCGCTTCGACCGACGGCAGGTCACAGAGCAGATTGTCGAAAATTCGGTGTTAAGTCAACTCGCTTAATAGGGATATTTCAACAGATTATTTACTACTCATTGAAGGAGAAAATCATGGTTGCTAAAGTAAATTCGCAAGCTGCAAAAGCTTTAGACGTTACAAACGATCCACGTCTTTCTAGGGAAACGAAGGAATTTTTGAAATTGCTGAATGCAGGGAATGTAGCGCTGGAGAAACTGACTCCACTCGAAGCCCGTCAGGTGCTTGTAGATGCACAGGCTTCTGTTCAAGTCGATCTTTCTGGGATTGAAGAGTCTGAGAAGACAATTACCGCTGATGGTTATTCGATTACGCTCAACATCGTTCGACCTGAAGGGGTTAAAGGCACATTATCTGTTTTCATGTTTATTCATGGTGGCGGTTGGGTACTGGGCGATTACCCAACGCATAAGCGTATGGTTCGCGATCTCGTTGTACTTTCTGGGTTTGCAGCCGTCTTTGTCAATTACACTCGCACGCCAGATGCTCAGTATCCGCGAGCGATCGATGAGATTTATGCCGCAACCAAATGGGTTGCCGAGCATGGTGAGGAAATTGGGGTGGATGGCAAAAATCTGGCAGTCGTTGGCAACAGCGTGGGCGGTAATATGACAGCTGTCACCACGCTGATGGCAAAAGCGAAAGGTGGTCCGCACATTAAGCTGCAAATTATGATGTGGCCGATTGTAGACGCTGATTTTGAAACAGATTCTTATCACCAATTTGGTGACAAGCGGTTCTTAACTGTACCAGCTATGAAGTGGATGTATGATATGTACATCGCTGACCCAGAAAAGCGCAAAGATATCTATGCTTCTCCCCTCCAGGCGACCGTTGGGCAACTGAAAGGCTTGCCTCCAGCATTATTGGTGGTTGCAGAGAGTGATATTTTGCATGATGAAGGCACAGCGTATGGACGCAAGCTCGATGAAGCTGGGGTAGACGTGACAGTGGTGCAGTATAACGGCATGATCCACGACTTCGGACTGCTGAATGGTTTAGCCAAATTGCCAGAAGTCCGTTCTCTATTTGTTCAGGCAGCGGCTGAACTCAAGAAACATCTGCAATAGGGTGCGATCGCTTGTTTTAAAGCTTGTTGTCATAGTTTACGAATGCTTCACTCTAGCGCTGACGGCATAAACGCCTACTCTGTCTGAGCCGCAAGTTTGAGCATTAAACACACAATTTATGCATTAGAAGGATCTATTCCATGACACAATCATTCTGGCTTTTTGGTTCTCGCCTCACAATCGTTGCCGATCGCACCACGACTGACGGTAAATACGACATGATTGAGGGTTATTTCCCTCCTGGTACACAGACTCCACCCCATCGCCATACACGCTATTCCGAACAACTTTATGTGCTGGAAGGAGAGTTCACGGTCTGGGTTGGTGAAAACAAGGTTGTGCTAAGCACGGGTGAAAGTGTCATGATTCCTATCGGCACAACGCATGTTGTTGCTGCACTCAGCGATCGCCCAGCTCGCGGATTAGTTGTTGCTGCGCCTAGTGCTTTTGCTCAACTCATTGAGGCAACAGGGACGCTAAACGAGAATGAGGTAGCTGACCTGGCATTGTTTAATCGCATCTCTACCGAAATTGGCGACGAGACTCTGGGTGTACCTGGAGATCGCCCTTAGAGATTAGTTGATGTTCAGTAAGCCTCCCATCGTGGAGAAATAGCCATGTCTCAGAGGACAAGTTCATTATTTACCAATATCAGCGATCGCTCTGTGTCGCCGCCTTCCGTCATAGAGGCAGATATTCACAAGACAATCGCGCTGCTCCCCATGACCATTACTTTCTCCTGACTCCGCTCACGGTTGGAGACTAATTTCTTTAAACCGCTAATAACTAAATAAAAGGATTCATGATCATGAAAAAACTAGATGGAAAAATTGCGCTTGTTACCGGTGGCTCTAGCGGCATCGGTCTTGCCACTGCCAAACAGTTTGTCGCTGAAGGTGCTTATGTCTTCATCACGGGGCGTCGCCAAGCCGAACTGGATGCTGCTGTAAATGCGATCGGTAAAAACGTCACGGATATTCAGAGCGATGCCTCCAATTTGGCAGACCTCGATCGCCTGTTTGCCAAGATTCAGCAAGAGAAGGGTCATCTCGATGTGGTCTTCGCCAACGCGGGGAGTGGCTTGATCGCCCCACTCGGATCGATCAGCGAAGAACACTTTGATAAAACCTTTAACACGAACGTCAAAGGTCTACTATTCACCGTGCAGAAAGCTCTGCCTCTCTTGACCGAGGATGCTTCTATCATTCTGAATGCCTCAACTGCTTCGATTGTAGGTACTCCAGCTTTCAGCGTTTACAGTGCTACCAAAGCTGCCGTGCGATCGTTTGCCCGCAATTGGACTCTCGACCTCAAAGGGCGCAAGATTCGGGTGAATGCTATTAGTCCTGGCGTGGTACCAACTCCTGGCTACAACCTCCTGGGACTCAGTGATGAGCAGGTGCAGGAATTCGTGGATAGCCAAGCTGTCACCATTCCATTAGGACGAGTCGGCACGCCGAATGAAATTGCCAAAGCCGTTGTCTTTCTCGCGTCAGACGACAGCAGTTTTGTCAACGGCATTGAGCTGTTTGTCGATGGCGGTATGGCACAGATTTGAAGTCTTCTAACAGCGATCTTAAAGAAAAACATGAATATTAATAAGAATGACACTGCAATCGTCGTGATCGATCCGCAGAACGATGTTTTAAGTGAAACAGGCGTTTCCTGGGATTTAGTCGGCGAGAGCGTCAAGGCTAACAAGACCGTTGAGAACATTGAGCGCATCTTTAAAGCGGCGAAGCAGAATGGATTTGAAGTTTTCATTTCGCCTCACTATTACTACCCTACCGACTATGGCTGGAAATTTGTCGGGACTCTGGAGCAGATGATGCTTGGGGTCAAGGAGTTTGCTCGCACTGGCCCTTTAAGCCTCGACGGATTCCTCGGTTCTGGTGCCGATTGGCTCGAACGCTATAAGCCCTTCATCGAAGATGGTAAAACAGTTGTGGTCAATCCCCATAAGGTCTATGGCCCACAGAATAACGACTTAGTATTGCAGTTGCGTAAGCGCAACATCAGCAAAATTATTCTGCTGGGCATGTTAGCAAATCTCTGTGTTGAAGCTCATCTTCGCGAGTTGTTAGAGCAAGGATTTGAAGTGCTCGTTGTCAAAGATGCAACTGCTGCTCCGCGTCATCCAGAACTGGGCGATGGCTATAAGGCAGCTCTGATTAATTTTGGCTATCTCGCTAACGCTGTTTTGTCTACAGACGACGTTGTAGAAGCAATGGCGTAATCAGTTTAAACAGAAACTTCGCTAGACCGCATTGGGCAACCACAGGACAACGGAATGTTATTTGGTACAACCTATGAAAAACTCCGAAACTCCCAGACTTCCCCTACCACCGTTCGACCGTGAATCGGCTGTCC
Organism: Chroococcales cyanobacterium; assembly: GCA_038259125.1. Taxonomy (GTDB): domain Bacteria; phylum Cyanobacteriota; class Cyanobacteriia; order Cyanobacteriales; family Xenococcaceae; genus Waterburya. Next base: position 23,139 of record JBBSPC010000048.1, read on the forward strand.
AAAAAGTTCGACTGGCAGAAGATGCCTGGAACACTCGCAACCCTGAAAAAGTATCCCTCGCTTACACAACGGATAGCGTTTGGCGCAATCGCTCAGAATTTCTATCCGGTCGTGAGGCGATCGTCCAGTTCTTAACCCAAAAGTGGCTTAAAGAATTGGACTACCGTTTAATCAAGGAGCTTTGGGCATTTCAAAACAATCGAATTGCCGTTCGGTTTGCTTACGAATGGCATGATGAATCAGGCAACTGGTTTCGTGCCTACGGTAATGAAAATTGGGAGTTTGACGGATATGGACTGATGCGATGGCGGATTGCCAGCATCAACGATCTACCGATTCAGGAAAGCGATCGCCAATACCACTGGCAACTAGGTCATCGGCCTGACGATTATCCTGGACTGTCCGATCTCAATCTTTGAATCGTCTCCAACTTATCCGTCTTTACCGAATACAGGTATTTCTCCGAGTCATTCACCTAAGAAATAAACCTACTGCTATGACTGTAATTAACGGCATCATCAATCAGCCCAGCCCTTATTCAGTTACTGAAACCATTGATCGTTTAGCCGCCGTCTTGCAGGCAAAAGGTATTACCATTTTTGCCCGTATCGATCAAAAGGTAGAAGCTGAAAAAGTTGGTTTAAGCCTGCGCCCGACACATTTATTACTGTTTGGCAACCCGCAATCTGGAACGCCACTGATGGTAATAGAACCTTTAATCGCTCTCGATTTACCCCTAAAAGTGCTGGCATGGGAAGCGGCGGATAGCACCGTCTGGCTGAGCTACAACGATCCCCTTTACTTACAGCAGCGGTTTTCGCTCTCGGATGAGTTGGTAAAAAATATTGCGGTTATTGGATCATTAATCCATCAAGTGCTCCTCTAAACGCTTTTTAGAAATATCCGCAATAGAAAAGAATTGAAGCTCTCGACAAGCGTTCTGTAGTAATCCAGAAAATTATCTCAGAGGTTATCTAGTCATGGTTTTTACACCCCAAAAAGTTCGAGAAGTTTTGCTCGTCTTATTACTCATCACCAGCGTTGTAGTCAGTTTATCGATCGGTCATTTAGCCCCCGTGGCGGCACAGCAGGTGTCTCAGACTTCAAGCTCTAAACCCTCCATCGTTCTGGTTCATGGTGCCTATGCCGACGGTACAGGATGGCAATACGTCATTCCGCTTTTGGAACAGGATGGCTACACTGTGACCGCTGTACAAAATCCGCTCACCTCACTGCCTGAGGATGTTGCAACAACGAAGCGGTTAATCGAGGCTCAGGAGGGTTCTGTTGTCGTAGTCGGGCATTCCTATGGTGGAAATGTGATTACGGGTGCGGCGGCAGGTAACCCAAACGTGAAAGCTCTGGTTTATGTCAATGCTTTTGCCCCGGATGCAGGCGAAACGACCAGCGACCTAAATGCCAAATATGCAGCAGCTCCAATCAGCACAGCGATTGTACCCGATTCGGCCAACTTTCTCTACGTCGATCGGGCAAATTTTCACAATTTCTTTGCCCAGGACGTACCAGAGTCCGAGGCGCGGGTGATGGCAGCAACCCAAAAGCCGATTGCCAGCGTCGCGTTTGAGCAATCCGTGACTGATATTGCCTGGAAGACCATTCCATCCTGGTTTTTAGTAACTCAGGCAGATCGAGCTATCAACCCTGACTTGCAGCGGTTTATGGCTCAAAGAATCGATGCCAAGACCATCGAAGTCAACTCCAGTCACGTTTCCTTCATATCCCATCCAAATGAGGTTGCCCAACTGATTAAACAAGCAGCAACTGCGGCTTCAAACTAACCAGTTGGCTCAGAACATTGCTGCTATTGCAGCGTTGATACGTCAAACATACTTAACGCAATTAAAAGAGGCTGTCATGAATGACTATGACTACATTATAATCGGTGCTGGTTCGGCGGGCTGTGTTGTCGCCAACCGCCTGAGCGAAGTCCCTGGCATCACCGTGTTGCTCCTCGAAGCGGGCAACCCAGATACGAAACCCGAGATTCAGATTCCAGCAAAATGCATTAGCCTTTTGGGGTCTGAGGTCGATTGGGGCTATTTCTCTGAACCCGAACCCTACTTAGGCGATCGCAAAATGTTTTGCTCTCGTGGCAAAGTCTTGGGAGGCAGCAGCTCGATCAATTTCATGATGTATGTGCGAGGCAATCCCCATAATTATGACCACTGGCAGTCATTAGGGAACCCCGGCTGGGGTTATCAAGATGTCTTGCCCTATTTCAAAAAATCGGAGCACCAGCAGCGAGGCGCGTCTGAATTTCACGGTGTCAATGGTGAATTGAGCGTCACTGATATCAAGTCCCCGGCTGCGGTATCTCAATGCTTTATAGATGCTTGTGTGTCAATGGGATATGACTATAATCCTGATTTTAACGGTACGCAGCAGGAAGGGGCAGGACCGTATCAGTTAACGGCCAAAGACGGCAAACGCCACAGTGCGGCGGCAGCATTTCTTTTGCCCGTTCTTGATCGCCCTAATTTGACGGTAAGTACAGGTGCGTTGGTGACGCGGTTGCTGTTTGAAGGTACTCGCGCCGTTGGGGTGGAATATCTGCATGAAGGCACGCTACACCAAGTCAAAGCTACCCAGGAAGTTATTTTAAGTGCAGGTGCGTTTGATTCGCCCAAACTGCTCATGCTTTCTGGCATTGGCGATGCAAAATACCTGCAATCGATAGGAATTTCTGTGGTGGCGGATTTGCCAGGGGTAGGGCAAAACCTCCAAGACCATATTCTTGTATTCCTTGTTCAACAATCCATCCAAGATGCACACCCTGACATCACGAGTAATGGAATTGAAGCTGGGTTGTTTTTGCATAGTCAGAGTAATTTGGAAGCTGCACCCGATTTACAGTTCTTTTTTGGGCCAATTCAGTTTCTCCCGCCAAGTTATGCTCCCGCTGATTCAGGATTTACGGGCGCAGTCGCTTTGGATCGACTGCAAAACCTTGGCACTGTCACGTTACGTTCTACCGACCCCAAAGACGCACCGATGTTGCAAATGAACTATCTACAACATCAAGAGGATGTGCAAAAGCTGATTGAGGGCGTTAAGCGTATTCGCCAACTGTTTCAAACCCCTGCCTTTGATGAATTTCGCGGTGAAGAAATTGCACCAGGTGTTCAGGTGCAGAGTGATGCAGACCTCGAAGCCTATATCCGTGAAACGTGCAGCACGGTATGGCATCCAGTCGGCACCTGCAAAATGGGTGTTGACCCAATGGCAGTCGTCGATCCTGAACTTCGAGTCCATGGGGTTGAGGGGCTGCGGGTTGTGGATGCTTCTATCATGCCAACCATCACCACAGGCAACACCAACGCACCTACCATCATGATCGGTGAAAAGGCTGCCGATTTAATTAAAGCGGAGCGCACCGCACAAAGCATTCGCAACAAGCTCAACGTGCAAAATCCAGCTCATTTAGTCTATCTGGGAATCGGCGACCACGACTAGTAAGCGTTTATCCACCGATGTGAATGAGTATCAAATAGAACCCTCGACACGAGTGAAGGAGTACATAATGGCACTGATTAAGACACCGTTTGGGCGGCATTCCACCGCCGCTGAGGTGGCAGAGGGAATTAATCTCTCTGGCAAGCAGGCGATCGTCACCGGAGCGTCATCGGGCATTGGGGTAGAGACAGCCCGGGCACTGGCTCGCACTGGAGCTGAAGTCACGTTGGCTGTGCGTAATACTGACGCTGGAGCGCAGGCGGCGGCTGACATCACCGCTACCACCGGCAACCGAAACATTCATGTCGCCGCGCTTGATCTGACCGACCGGGCATCGATCGCCACGTTCGTCGCCGCGTGGGACGGTCCGCTGCACATACTCGTCAACAACGCTGGTGTGATGGCATTGCCCGAACAGCACACGCCCGAAGGTTGGGAGATGCAGTTTACCACCAACCACCTTGGGCACTTCGCCCTGGCACTCGGACTCCACGACGCATTGGCTGCGGACGGTGCCGCCCGCATCGTTTCTGTCAGTTCCAGCAGCCACCTGATGTCGCCAGTTGTATTCGACGATATCCACTTCGCGTTCCGTCCTTATGATGCGTGGCTGGCATACGGGCAGTCCAAAACCGCGAATGTGCTGTTCGCTGTCGGTGCCACCAAACGCTGGTTCAGGGATGGCATCACCGCTAACGCTTTGATGCCCGGAGCGATCGCCACTAACCTCCAGCGCTACGCGGGCCGTATTAAGACTCCACCAGAACGGCAGAAGACACCGGAGCAGGGTGCCGCCACCTCAGTTCTGCTAGCGACTTCTCCACTGCTCGACAGCATCGGTGGACGCTACTTCGAGAACTGCAACGAAGCCGTCATCGTCGCCAACAGCAACGGCTACATGAGCGGTGTTTCCCCCTACGCCCTCAACCCAGACAATGCCGATCGGCTCTGGGAGGAATCGTTGCGCCTGCTCGCCTAACCTGACTTTTCACGGCATCTTGAGAATAGAAAAAAATAGGTAATAATGTTCGCTAACTTTCATTGAATCTTGAGGTTTCCTCAACCAAATCTTCTAAACCGATTGAAAGTGTGCTCATCCCTCGCTCCAAAGCTTCAATTCGACCACGACGTGATAGAGCTCCAACCGCTTTCAAATAAGCTTTATTTCCAGCTTTACCTAAATATTGATGACGAGATGGATTCCCATTTTTGGTGACAAAAATCGGCTCGTGGGACATCCATTTGTAATACCAATAACGACCCCCTTGTTGTCCTTTGGCTTGGTAACGGACAATCCAGCAACCAGAAGGTGCAATTTCTCCTGACAACTCAATTGTTTTAATCTCTTGTTGGAGTTGCTCCTAAAGAAAGTTGAGTTCACAAAGCCGACTCCCTAAATCTTTCTGTTGTCGTGCATTGGGCATTGTGAAGTCATCAAAAATCAGCAACAAGTTAGGTAACAATATTAGCTAACTAGATTCTAATTCTACTCCCTCACCGATGTTGCCATCAACTCCCTTCTAAACTTCCAAATGGGAGCGTAATTGCCATCCTTCACATAAAGATTGCAGCTCTAAAAAGCCACACCATAACACTGTGATGCCAATATTACTCTTTCAGCGATGACTCAAGTAACCGCCCAAACGAGCTACAGCTTGTATCGCCCAAGCTACGGTTAAATCTACTGCGGTGACTGATTTGCCAGATTTTGCAGCTAAAACCTCAATTTGTACTTCATTTAAAACCGAAGATGCAGGTGCTTCTGGTTCGGATTTTTCTAAGAGTTTCTGAACGGATTGGAGAGCTTCTATCCATTTATAGGATTCTTTCGGTTCAATGGTGCGTTTTCTAGCTTCTGCTTGCTTTTTCTTCTTCTGTTTCTTCGTTAAAATCTTACTTTCTTCATGCTCTCGATGCCACAGTTTTTCTCAGGGTAATCCTATTGGTTGTCCATTGTCCCCATTTACAGCTAAGGTGCTATGGAGAATTAGTCCATTCCCACCATTGCCTATTGGTCCATATTCTTCTCTTTTTTAGAGAATTTTTTTATAATCGAGATAGGTTGTATCTCCCACTGCTAATACGATGGGGAGTTCTCTAATCTGAGCTGCTGTTTGAAGATGATAGGGTTGACACACACTACTTAGGCTAGTTTTCGGATTAGCAAAGAATTCATAAGCTCTTTTTAGGTCACTTGCTCTCTCAAAAATCACGGCGAGTGGCAAGCCATATTTTAACGATAATCTCGATTCGATGAACATAGCCCTTTTGGTTAAACGCTGATCTCCAAAGTCACATTTTTCGGTTATTAAATTTTTGGTCTGATTCATTCACCACTCAAAATCTGCTCAATTATTTTGCTCTATCGAGAGCGCAGATTTTTCTAAATGAATAATTGTTAGCGGATATTGTTACCTAACTTATACTCTCTTCCAAAGATGCCGTGAAAAGTCAGCTTTCAATAACACTAGCTTAATGTGACGCTGATGGATCTGCCCCTGCCGCAGATGAGCGGGCTAGAGGCGATCGCTATTATTTGCGCTAATTTAAGCAGGCTCAAATTGTGGTGTTAGCCACCTACGATAGTGACGAAGACATCTGTCGTGGCTTGCAGTCTGAAGTCCAAATTACTCATGCTCAAGGATTCCAAGCCCAACAATCTGCTCAACGCAATTCGCACTATTCATAGCGGTCAGAAATATGTGCTGACAGAGGTGGAAGCCAAACTGGGTTTGATGACCTAGAGCATGAGTAATTTGGCGATTGGCACTGCGCTGACTATTAGTGAGAGCATCGTCAAATCTCATGTCAATCGCATTTTAAGCAAGCTGGATGCGAGTAATCGCACTCAAGTGGTGATTATTGCCGTTAAACGTGGAATTGTCAGTTTGTAGACAATGCCCACATTGGCATTCACATTCCATCCAACTTTAATTGGGGCAAAGAAACTACCTTGGAATGTTAACTCCAACTAAAGTTGTAATTCACCTACCTCTCTGAGATGGATGGGTCGCTCAATCTTTTTATAGATCAAAAGTGTCAACTCCAAGAGGACGACAAACCAGAGTTAATTGCCTATATTGAAATCTATTGAGGATCGAAAACTTATTTCACAGATAGCCAAAAAGAAACCATAAAAGCGATCGCAGTCGATATATAAGCGGCATAATCTCGGTGTGCTGGGACGCAATAAAACCATCATCATAATTCTTTTCCAATACGTAGAGAAAGTCATGAATATTGAACAGTACGACGACATTATTATCGGCGGTGGCAAAGCGGGCAAAACATTGGCACCTGCACTGGTCGCGGCTGGACGTAAAACGGCTGTAGTGGAACACAGTTTAAATATGATTGGTGGCGGATGCATCAACATTGCCTGCATTCCTACTAAAACCATGGTAGCGAGCGCAGAGGTTGCCCATATTGTGCGAAATAGTGCTACCTATGGAGTTAATACCAGCGCTCCTATTGTTGATTTGGTCGCAGTGATTCAGCGCAAGCGCTCGGTGGTGCAGTCTATGCGGGCGATGAATTTGCATAACCTGGAAACGGCTCTGGGTCACGAACTGATTATTGGTACAGGGCGATTTATTGCGCCCAAAACCATCGAAGTGGTAACGGCTCAAGGCACCACTCGACACCTCACCGCCGAACGATTGTTTATCAATACAGGGACGCGCCCGCTGATTCCCGCTGTGCTTGGACTGAAAGAAGCTGGTTTTTTAACCAGCGAATCGATTATGGAACTAGAGAAAATGCCAGAGCACCTGATTGTATTGGGCAGCGGCTATATTGGACTGGAGTTTGCCCAGATGTTCCGACGCTTTGGCTGTCGCGTTACCGTAATTGGGCAAAGCGAGCAAATCCTGTCGCAGCAAGATCGAGACATTACACTTGAAATACAAACGCTGCTGGAGCGAGACGGCATTGAATTCTTGCTCAAGGCCAAGGTGTTACGGGTCGATCGCCTTGATAACACAACTAAACTTCAAATCCAGGTTGCCGATCGCGAGATCGGCTTGCAAGGGACGCATTTGCTCGTCGCCGTCGGTCGGGCATCTACCACCGATAGCTTAAACTTAAACGCCGCTGGGGTCGCCACCGATGCCCGTGGCTTTATCCCCGCCAACGATCACCTGGAGACAAACGTACCAGGAATTTGGGCGTTAGGCGACATTAATGGGGGACCGCAATTTACCCATGCATCCCTCGACGACTATCGCATTGTCAAAGCCAATCTGATTGAGGGAGGCAACCGCACCAAGGGCGATCGCCTGATGCCGTATTGTCTATTCATCGATCCAGAGTTAGCGCATGTCGGCCTTACCGAAGCAGCAGCACGGCAGCAAGGGTATGCCATTCGAGTGGCAAAGCTAGATGCCTCAGCCATTCCCCGCGCTAAAACTTTGGGGCAAACCGATGGATTGTTGAAGGCGATCGTGGATACTGAGACGGGTCGGATTCTCGGCTGTTCGCTGTTGTGTCATGCAGCGGGGGAAATGATTTCGACGGTGCAGATAGCGATGCAAGCAAGGATGCCCTACACCGCTCTGCGGGATGGTGTTTTGACCCATCCGACAATGACTGAAGGGTTAAATATGTTATTTGCCAAGGTGTAACGACTTATTCCATTTTGTCCTTGTCAGGAGTCTACTGCTATAACTACAATCAACGGTATTATTAGCCAGTCCAGCCTCTAATTCAGTAACTGAAATTATCGATCGCTTAGAACTGACCTTAGATTTATATCTAGAAATTATACAAGTTGCGTATTTATGTGGCGATTTTGAGCAGTAGGAGTGAAACAAGCCTTAACAGATTTTGGTTCTGAAGAATCCTTTAAAGGGGCAGCCAAAAGGTTTCAAGAACATTATGGCTTTGAAGTTGAAAGAAATGCAGTTAGAAGAGAAGTCGAAGCGATCGCGACTTTAGGAC
>JBBSPC010000049.1:0-31528 GCA_038259125.1 Chroococcales cyanobacterium
CTCAAACGCCGTTGCTATGGCATTTTTGATGTAGATCGTCTTTTTCAACGACTCACACTCGACATTCATGGCTCTGAAATATTTAATTTTACTTGACCTCCACCATATTTAGTGTTTCCCACGAGAATTCCAGAAGAGCCTTAATTTAAGTTAATTTGATTATTTCGATTGTCTTGTTAATCTGTAAAACCTTTCTCGTCCCTCGTTGTATCTGTTGCTAGGATAGCCCATCACCTGGTGGATAATCCATTTTTGAGGCTTACCATCTTTGAGCAACAAAGCGATCGCCATTTCCATGATTTCATTGTCATCTAAGCACTTTTCGGCAAAGAAACTACTAGTTTTACGAAAGCTGCTCTTGCTATTTTCCCTATCTAAATAAAGATACATTGTGGCAAGCAAGTCTTTAAAAGATTTAGGTTTATCTTTTTCTGGCATAATTCTTGACCAGTCTGATTCTGAGATTTGCTTTAAGTACTTATTTTGACTCTCTGTAGAAGTTATCTTTCTTGTTAGCGGTTTCAACTTAGTAAGATTTGCCTGAAGAATATGACAATACAGATAATCTACTGCTACACCTTGTAGTAAAGCTTCACCTAAAAACTGTAAATGCTTGTCGGTCGTAGAATGTTCTAACTCTGGTTTTAAATATTTTTTTAGCATTGGCACAATCAAACGTTTGTGTAGCCAGTTACGTGCTTGAGAAAAACCCCGATCAATAAATATTGCACCGACTAAAGCCTTAAATCCTTTTTCAAAAGGGTTATTTTGTTTAACTCTCAAACGATGTCTTTCTTCTGCTAAAGCCAAAAAGGGATATGCCTCTCCAAGCTGAAGATCGTACCAAAGTGTAGTCAATCTCTCTGTTTCAATAATCTTATCCCGCAATGCCTTGAGCTTACCAATTTGAAAATGGGAAAAGTTCCAGAAAAGATAATCCACTACGACCAAATTTAAAATCGTTTCACCAAGATACTCTAAACGCTGATTATTAATCTCAGGCTCATTAAGCTGCTTGGCATAGGAAGGATGAATTAGAGCTAGGCGAAGGGTTTGATCGTATTTAAAATTAATGCCAATTTTGTTTTCTACTTGCGACGCTTGCCAGTTATCACTCATTTGTATTGGACGAATATGTTTTAATCACTATTTTATATTTAATTTCACCTAGCTACTTATATTTTATGAATATGTAATTTGATAGCGTACTTTATAAAACATCAAACCTGTAAGTATTCTAGTAAATAGATTGTTTTTGGCTGATAGAAATTGGAATGTTTTGGGAATAATAAAATAAGTGTTTCTTTTGATATATTCTACAGTCATTAACAGTAAAAGTAGTGCGTAAAACATCTAAATTTTGGTCTAAAAAAACTAAACAGTTATTTGCTCAAGCTTTTCGGAATACAGCTGAGACAAGTAAATTAGTAGCTAGAAAATTTAATCTCCTGATTATTACGCAGTATTATCCACCAGATTATGCTGCTACAGGTCAATTAATTGAAGAGTTAGCCAAACATTTAGGAGAAAAAAATGTTCAAGTAAAAGTTTTTACAGGGCAACCTGGGTATGCTTTTGAAAAGAAGCAAGCTTCAAATTTGGAAATCAAAGATAATGTTCAGATTCAACGTACTAGAATTACCAAAATTTGGTCACAAAGAATCCGCGGAAAAACACTGAATGGTCTAATATTTACTTTTAGATCGGCTTTATACTTATTAAAGAATGCTCGCCAAAACGATGTAATTTTGTTGACTACTGCACCACCTTTTCTTTTAGTCATTGGTTATTTAGCTAATTTGCTATTTGGAATTGATTATGTTTGCTTAGTTTACGATTTATATCCTGACGCAGTTATAGAGCTAAAACTAATTTCAGAAACTAGTTTTATTGCTAAATTATGGAATAGGATCAATGCTATTGTTTGGGCAAAAAGTAAAAAGGTAGTGGTATTAAGTGAAACCATGAAAACAAGGATTGTCGCCCAACATCCCAGCTTGGCTGAAAAGGTTTCTATTGTTCATAATTGGGCGGACGCGGACTGGATTAAACCTCTGGCGAAACAAAATAATTGGTTTGCTGGACAACATAAAATAAATGAAAAATTTACAGTCTTATATTCTGGAAATTTGGGTCTTTGTCATGATTTAGATACAATTTTGGGTGCAATCAAATTACTCAAAGACCAGCCAGTACAATTTGTGTTTATTGGTGCGGGAACTAAACATGAAATATGTCGCCAAACGGTAGCTGAATTAAACTTAAACAACTGTATCTTCTTGCCATATCAAGACAGAACTAACTTGCCCTATTCTCTAACTGCCTGCGATTTAGCTTTAGTAACGATCGCACCTGGTTTAGAAGGAGTTGTTGCCCCAAGTAAAGTATATGGCATTATGGCTGCGGCAAAAGCGATCGCTGCTGTTTGTGAACCTCATTCTTATCTTCGTGAATTAATTGATAACGCTAATTGTGGAGCGTATTTTAATAATAATCACAGTGAAGATCTGGCAAATTTTATTATGAAACTAGCTGATGATTCTGAATTAGCTGCACGAATGGGTCATGCTGGACGTGTCTATATGGAGCAAAACTTTATACCTCAAATTATTGCTCAACAGTATTGTGATATTTTAAATATAAAAGTTAGCAGCGAATACATAAAAGTCGATCAAAAGCGTAAAAAAGACAACCAGAATTTGCGGGTAATTTAAATAAATAGGACTTACGCACTAATTGATTGCTTAAGACTGCCTAAAAGGTAGAGAGTGAATTTTTCTATTTTTATAGCTGATTAAAACTACTTATTTTTCGTCTTACTGTGTAAGTTCTAATAAAGTTAAAAATATTCAAGTGAATATTAAATTTTTGTTTTTAAATAGCTTCGTTATACTCTGAATTTACAAGATACAATTTGGTAGGGTCTAAGTTTATAATTATGTAGGTTACTAATATCTTGCTTTTCTTCTAGGCAATTAATAAAACTATCAATCTGTAGATCTGTATTGTTCTTAAAATTTAGCTTAGTTTCCTCTCCATGAGCTTCATAACAGCGCATAATTGGCTGTTGATCGCCAGCTAGCTTAAATGCCATTAGAATTAAATTGTCTGCCGATAAATTTAATATTTCTTTTGTGGGAGATAATTTATTAATTTGTGGATTATTAAAGCTATTTTGCTCTAGAATTACTGTTTGTAATGGGGTGGTTAATTCATAACCTTTTTGTACTGTTTTTGCTTTTTTCCAATCATTTACATGAGGATAAATAGCATAGGTGAAGTGATGAGTACCTCGATCGCTTTGAGGATCTGGCCATATAGAAGAACGTAATAAAGTAAGACGTAAGCGATCTGCTTTAGCATCATAACCATACTTACAGTCATTAAATAAACTAACACCATATTTCAAATTATTATCAGTCAAATCTGCCCAATTAAGTGCAGATACTTCCCACTTGGCTTTTTCTTTTGTTGTCTGAGGTTTGGTAGTTCTTTGTATTGTCGCACAGGGAATTTCATAGGTAACATAATTACTAGTTATATTTAAGGGAAAAGCCACTTTAACCATTACATGAGTTTCTTGCCAATCGACCGTATTATTTATTTTTAAAATAGATGAATCTGGTTCTAAGATATAGTCTTGAATAAATTTTGAGTTATGTAGTTTCTTTACTACTCTAATACCTTTTATTAATCCAGTATTTATCCATTCAATTGATTCTAATTCTGTAGGCGGTAATTGCTTCTGTTCATATTCTGGGTCAATATTCCAAGCGTCCCAGTATTGCCCTCGATCTTCAAAAGCTTGGATTACATTACCTGAATCTCTGAGTATTTCTCGATTATTTATTCGGTCATAAATACTATCTAAATCGCCAGTATCAGGGTTGACAATCACTTGCAAATACTGATTTTCTAAAACGTAATTTTGCTGTTCTAAAGCTTTACTTTCAAAAGAATTATGATTACTATACAGCCAGAATAAACGATAGCCTATAGATGGAATATCTTTTGCTAAGAAAACTAATTGATTGTCTTTGATTAATTGCAATCGCATTATATTTCCCTCGCTATCACATACTCTAGATTTAGAGCTTTTGACAGTTACTACCTGCGATCGCTTCCAGTTAAGGGAATTAAACACAACTAAAGGTTGAGCATCAGGTTGTGGTGGTTTAGGTAATTTAATGCTTGTGGCGATCGCACCTAAAGCATTTTGTAATATATTCTCGCCAATTGCGATCGCGTCTGACCAGTCCTGGTTAGCCTCGGTGAAAACTTCATGAATAGATGTCCCTGGCAAAATATCGTGGAACTGATTAAATAAAACTTTTTTCCAAGCTATTTCAATTAATTGTTGCCAGTCTTCTTGACAAAGACCTTCTTTTCCGATTATTCTGTTCACAATGGGAAATAGTGGCTGGCTATCGAGCCTGTCCTTACAAAGCAGAGTTGCTAAAGTTGACCACATCTCCGCTTGGTAAAGTAATCTTTCACAGTAGCGATTATATTTCTTTTGATCTGCATGGACGGTATAGCAGCCACGATGTAGTTCTAGATATAGTTCGTCATTCCAAATAGGAAACTTATCGGCTGAGGAATTATCCGCAGAAATCTTTTCCAAATAATCAATCGCCTTGGAAAACTTAATCTCAGGAAAGAAGGGCGATTTGTTCCATTTCTGGGCAACCTTTAACATATCCCTTGTTGGTCCTCCGCCATGATCGCCGACACCTGGTAACCAAAATATATCTTGCAAGCCTGTTTGAGTTTCCCAGTCAAGAGCGTAGTTAGCCATGGTAATTGGGTTAGTATCCATCACTCCCGTCACGTTGGGAGGAGACATCAAAGTAAGTAACTGTGTCCCATCAGGAGACTCCCACCAGAAACAGCCGAAGGGAAACTTATTAGTATCATTCCAGTGCAGCTTACCAGTTACAAAATATTCAATCCCGCACTGTTTGAAGATTTGCGGAAGTTGCCAAGTAAAACCAAAGCTATCGGGCAGCCAAGCAACTTTAGTTATGTCGCCAAACTTCTCTTGATAATATTTTTGCCCGTATAATAACTGCCGTATCAAAGACTCGCCGCTAACAAGATTGGTTTCTGGTTCAATCCACATTCCCCCTAGCACTTCCCATTGATTTAACCTGACTGCATCTTTGATTTCGGTAAACAGTTGAGGGCGATTATTTTCCAGCCATTGATATAAAGCGGGGCTAGTATGACCAAAAGTTAAAGCAGGAAAATCATGCTGTAAGCTAAGTACAGATTTAAAAGTACGTTCGGCTACTTCGTAGGTTTCGGCAGTTGTCCATAGCCACGCCATATCTAAATGAGCATGACCGAGTAAATTAAAGCGACGCTGTTTAATATTTATCCCTAAAGGCAACAGACTCGATCGCAATTTAGCCAAATCGCATCCGAACTTGTCCCCATTTTGAATATTGTCCCAGTTAAACTTATCTAATGCTGTTGCTAATACATCCAGGTGTTCGGGTTCAAACTGAGTCAAATATTTATATAGTACTGTTACCTCGTCGGCTATCAAGCCTGGGTCAATATTTTCAGGAGTGTCTAACTTTTCATAAAGCAAATGCGATCGCATCAATGCCCCAATGTCATGATTAGGACTAACAAGGCGGATAGTTACCAAATATTCTTGTCCTGGTTGAGCATGATCTGTAACAAGTACCCGCGCTGAAGAATCAAATAAGTCCCCCTGCTGTACTAACTTGCCGTTGATAAATATCTGCGCATCTTCCGCCCACCAAGTTAAGACCAAGCGTAAACTCAATCCTGATATTGGATATCCTTGTAATGTTGGCGCAATTATAATTTGTTGCGCCAGCCATTTGATCTGTTTTCCTTTAGCAAAAACAATATAACCTTGCTCGTTAACTGCTGCGGTTTGGCATTCTTGCAGATCGACCTTTGCTAAATTATTGCCAATATTGACTATATTTAAAAGTGTAATATCTCGCCAATTGTCTTGTACCTCTAGTTGAACTAGTTGACGTAATTTAGCGATAAATTGCTCGATAGTTGGGACAAAATTATCAGACACGACAATCAAAATAAAGGGCGTTGCTGATTTGAAATATGAAACCGAAAAGTAATCTGTTCGTAGCTCTTAGCTTTTAGCTTTTTAGTTGATTTGCTGGGTCGTGAAAATCACAGAATCATACCTCAATCCAGCAATGCCAAATAAAGATACTCGTGCATTATATTTTTTTACTTATATAAATAGTGAAGAGCTTTAAAAAGAGAAAAATTAGGCGTTATTTTACTTACACTTCACGCAAATAAAAATTACTTAAAAGCTAAAAACCAACAAATTAGAATAAAGATAATTCACATTAAGCGTATATTAGCTTTTTGATGGTATGAGAAACTTTTGAGACAAGACTTTGTAAATTCCTTTTAGCAACTCTTTTGGCTCGTTATCCAACATCGAATCGCGGTAAACACACATAATAGAGCAACCTTCTTCGCAACCTTTATATTGCTGAGACTGTTGTTTTAAATCGCCAAGCTCATATTCTATAAGCGGTTTATTCAAGCGATCGCGCTGAGAAGAACAATATTGTACTAACCCAAATTCATCAACGTAAAGATAACGCGAACCAGAACGACATTTCCATTTAGGCTTTTGACCCTGCAACAATTTTCTTCCATAATCATAATCGCTTAGGGGATACAATTCTCCACTTGTTGCAAAATATTCGTCCCAAAGCTTGAGATATTCCTCACCTTCGATCTCAATTTGTCCTTCTTCATCGTGCATCAAACCAACTGAGACATTAAAGCCAAAGGCGCGAATTTTGGTTAAAGTCTCCATAAAAGTTGATTTAGTAGATTCGCATAACACTATATTGGCGTGAACATCAAAATTGGCGTGTTCTCGCAAAATTTCTAATTTTGGCAATAATTTTTTGAGCGATTTTTGAATATAACCAGTTGAATCTGTTTCTAAAGAATCGATACTGATTTGTAAATTACTCAATCCAGCCTCGTTTAGTTTTTTGACTAACTTTTCAGTCAGTAAAAACCCATTAGTAGTAATCGAAACCTGATTTTTTCGATTACAATATTCAACAATCTCAACGATGTCGGGATGCATCAGTGGTTCGCCACCTAAAAGAGAAGTATTGACGACGCGCAATCGATGAATCGCATCGATCCGTTCTTTTAAAAGCTCTAGAGGTACTGGAGAAGAATAGTTGTCGAACTCGGTACAATAACCACAACTTAAGTTACAACGGCGAGTTACGATCAGTTGAGCTTCTAGGGGCGATTTAAAAAAAAGTAAATTGATCGCCGATCGCAATGGTTGTTTTACTCGCATAATACACACCTATTCTTGGTAAATTTACAACTATCATTAGATAGCTTGTAGCATCTGAAAATGTAACACAATCTTGCCATGATAACTTTTGCAGTTTTTTCTTTAGCATTGAAACCTATACGCGATCCTGTAGCCGTTTTCTTAATGATTTTGGCGATTATGCTGGTTGCGCCTCTATTATTCGAGCGATTTCGTCTGCCTGGTATTGTGGGCTTAATTTTGGCTGGGGTAATTGTTGGTCCTAAAGGATTAGGATTATTAGAAAGAAACAGCAATATTATCTTGTTGGGTACAATTGGTCTGTTGTTTCTAATGTTTATGGCAGGTTTAGAAACTAGCCTCGACGATCTTAAAGACAACAGGGATAAAGCCGTTATCTTTGGTCTTGCCACTTTTCTCTTGCCCATGATTATTGGTACGGGGGCGATGATGCTGGTGGGATACGAGATATTGCCAGCAATACTGGTGGCTTCCTGCTTTGCTTCCCATACTTTACTGGCAATTCCCATCCTTAGTAAACTGGGCATTATGCGATCGCCAGCGGTTAATGTCACTTTTGGGGGAACATTAATCACCAACGTTTTGGCTTTACTGGTTTTAGCGGTAGTAGTTAAAGCCTTTTCAGGCGAACTTACTATAAGTTTCTGGTTATTTCTGATTCCTGCCTTAACCATTTATACTTTGGCAACCTTATGGGGTGTACCCAAAATTGGACGCTGGTTTTTTGCTAAATTTGGACATGATGAGAGTGCGGAATTTATTTTTGTCTTAGCAACTTTGTTCGTTGTCTCCTACGTTGCAGGTTTAATCGAAATCGAGCCGATTATTGGCGCATTTTTGGCAGGAATTGCCTTAACGCCTTTAATTCCCCAATTAAGTCCCTTAATGAATCGGATTCAGTTTATTGGTAACACCTTATTTGTGCCGTTTTTCTTGATTTCTGTAGGGATGCTGATCGATCCGCTAATTTTAGTTAGTGAACCTAAATCATTAATTATTGCAGCGGTAATGATCGTTGCCGAATTAATTAGTAAATTTGTTGCTGCTTGGGGTGCGGGAAAATGGTTTGGCTTTAAATTTCCCAGCACGATGGTTATGTTTGGGCTATCCATCGCTCAAGCTGCATCTACCCTAGCGGCAATTACCGTGGCATACGAAATTAAGTTAGTCGATCGCACTACGGTAAATGGCATTGTAGCAATGATTCTTTTTACCTGTATTGCCTCTCCTTTGGTAACCGAAAGATGGGGTAGACAAGTTACCACTGCTGAGAAGACTCCAACTGCTACTAATCAAACTAAAGTTTTGGCACAGCGAGTTTTAGTTCCTGTAGCAAACCCTAATAACGAAGATAACCTGTTAAATTTAGCTTTAATTCTTGCCAAAACTTCCAATGGAATTCTTTTCCCTCTCAACATTTTAAGCGATCGCCATGAAGCTGTGTCTCCTGATGCGAGAATACAGCAGCGTCAGCTATTAGAAACAGCAGAAACCCTTGCCCATGCTGCTAATGCAAAGGTAGAAACCATCGCTAGAGTAGACGATGGAATTGATCGCGGAATTGTACGCACGGCGATTGAACGAGATGTCAGTCTAGTAGTCTGTGGTTGGAAAGGCTATTCTACCTATCAAGACAATTTCTTTGGCAGTATGATTGATAATGTTGCCCTGCAACTGGCCATCCCCGTCTTAATTACTCGCTTTGTTCAACCTATTGCTAATACCTCTAGGGTTTTCTTAGCCGTTACTAAAAGACAGGCATTTTCTGATGAATTTGGACAAACCATAAATATTGCGCAAATGTTAGCTAATGAATTGAAGACTAGCTTAGAAGTATTAGTAATAGTCACCAATAAGCAAACTCAACTGTCTTCTCAAGAATTAGCTAAACTCAATCAAGATGTTGTTGTTGGTCAGGCACAGGGCAATTTTATCAAAGAAGTTTCCCAAAAAATTTGCCGTAACGACTTATTACTGTTTCCCGTAAAAACTATAGAAGCTAGACTGCGCCAGCGATCTGCTGTTGGTACTATTCCCGAAGCGATCGCCCGTACCCATGATGATGTTTCAATTTTAGTAATTCATTTTCCAATGAATTAATTACTTCACTGACTGAGTTAGCTAAAGAAAAGTCAATCTACTTGGGTATATGTTTTAAAGCGATCGCTTTAGTTAATTAAGTGCGATCTCCCTTTATAATGTTCCTGCTTCACATTTCATAAATAATTGAATGAATAATTTTGTGCATAGAGTTTGAATGGGATGAACCGAAACGTCTATTTAATCTGCAAAAGCATGGCATAGATTTTATTGGTGCTTGTCAGATTTTTGATAGTTTTACAGTAGAGTTTGAAGATAACCGTTATGATTATGGTGAAGACAGGTATGTTGCGGTTGGCGAAACTAACGGGCAAATTTTAACTGTCATTTACACTTATCGAGGCGATGCAATTAGATTAATTAGTGCGCGTCAAGCAACTAAATATGAAAGAAACCTCTATTACTCGGATAACTATTGATAAGGCTAAGAAATCAGAAGATTTGACTGATTTAAAAAGGCTTAATTCTATGAGTGAGGCAGAAATTGAAGCAAATGCTCTTTGCGATCCAGATAATCAGCCTTTGACCCCTGATAGTTTGACAAAAGTTCGTAGAAAAAGAGCGTAAATAGAACTGTCAAAGCGATCGCCCGTACCCATGATGATGTTTCAATTTTAGTAATTCATTGGAAAATGAATTAATTACTTCACTGACTGAGTTAGCTAAAGAAAAGTCAATCTACTTGGGTATATGTTTTAAAGCGATCGCTTTAGTTAATCAAATGCGATCGCACTCTATAATATTCATGCTTTATCCTTCATAAAGATATAAAAATTCAACGTTCCATTTTATTGTATTGCTAAAAGCTTCAGAGCTTTTAATAATGACTGCCTGACTTACGATGTTGAATTGCCGTAATCCCATTTAATTCTGATACTTCACCTTGGTCTACTACTGCATAAATTAAAGTGCGATCGCCCGATGGCAAACGGCTTTGGACAGTACATTCAACATGAGCTAAAGCTTCTTCAATAATTAAGCAGCCATTAGTGGCGGTTTTGGTAGTTACATTGTCAAACGAATTAGTACTTTGAGCCGAAAAATTTCTTCTGACAGTTCTACCTTCATTAAGGATATTTAGCACAAACTTGTCTCCTTGGTTACTAATTAGATCCACATTTTGTGATTCAGCCACCGCAATCATTAACCCAGGAGGATTAAAAGTTGCTTGAGACACCCAAGAAGTCAACACACCCCTGTGATGATTATCCTGACAAGTAGTTAAAACACAGAGAGAACCAACAATTCTACCCACTGCTTGTTCGGTGCGATCAATTTGAGTTTCAGTTACTGCTTGCCGAGGACTACGGAGTTTCTTGTTTTTTTTCAGTTTTTGAGTAAATTTTTGACCCGCTTGTATACATTCTTTTAAAATAGCAGTGGTGGGACTAAAACGGACACGGATCGGTTCAAAAGCGAAGTTATAGTGGGCATCTCTTAGTTTATTTTCCAAAAGAGCGATCGCTTCACCACTCCAACCATAAGAACCAAACACCCCTGCTAGCTTGGTTTTCGCTGCGGTAGCTAACACGATTCCTAATGCGGTTTGAATTTGAGTTGGGGCATGACCCCCTAATGTCGGCGAACCAATGATAAAACCATCACAGGCTTGAATTGCTGTGGTAATTTCTTCAGAGGTAACAAGTTCGCAGTTAATTGATTCTACTGCTACCCCCGACTGTACTAATCCATGGGCGATCGCATTGGCAATAGTGGCAGTATTACCGTAAGCAGAAGCATAAAGCAGAACTACTTTAAATTCTTGAGCAGTTTTTTCTTGACACCACTGCTCATAATCATAGCTAAAACGACTGAGGCTATACCTAACTAACGACCCGTGAGCAGGAGCATATATTTTACTAGTTAAAGGCGCAAATTTAGCTAAAGCAGCTTCTAATTGTTTGGTTTGGGTAGCATGGAGACAGTCAAAATAGAAACGGCGGTCTATACCTAATTGTTTCCAATGATCATCAAAGATAGAATCATCGCACAAGTGCGCTCCAAAAAACTTATCAGTGTAAAGAATTTTGGTTTGAGGATCGTAAGTACACAATCCATCAACCCAACGGGGAGTAATTACGCTGATAAACTTTAGTTGATGTCCCTGTCCCAAGTCTAAAGTATCATTGTCTCTAACTACTTGAATTCGCGATCGCCATTGGGGAAACATCAAAGCACCCTTTAGGGCATTAACTGCTGGTTTAGAACAAATTATTTTGGCTTGAGGTGCTTGTCCTACTAGAACTTGTATGGTTGCCAAGCGATTAGGATTAACGTGCTGTAAGATGATGTAATCTAATTTCTGTAAGTCAAGCTGCTGTTCTAAAGTCTCCAGATAAATTTGGGTAAAAGATTGTCCTGGCGGATCGATTAATGCTGTTTTATCGGCTTGAATCAAATAAGAATTAGAAGTCGTGCCTTTTTGGCGGGAATATTCAACTTCAAATTTCAATCTTTCCCAAGTGCGCGATCGCAATACTTGAGTGTTTGTAGCAATTTCCGCTACTTGAACATCTCTTTTTTTAGCTGTTGGTTGAATGGTTGTTTGTTTCATGACTTTATGAATTATGAGGGATAAGAAAATAGGCGACAGATAGAAGAAGAGTAAAGATAGAAAAGCTAAGAGTTGATACTCTGTTTACCGTTTACTATCTTTTGTTTATATCGTTCGGATATTTTTTGTTCTGGATCAACACCTTCAAAGGTAGGAGGCAGCCAAACTCGGACTACTAACAAAACTGCTAAAACTAATAAAAAAGAACAGGTGGCTAATACCTGACTCCAAGCAATATCTAAAATTCCCTTGACAATAATTTCTCTCAAAACCGAAACAATGGAAACTTCTACTGCCACGCCAATGGAAACTCTACGTTCTTGGAGGTAAATGATTAATAAGCGAAATAATTCGACTAAAATCAGGATAAACAGAATATCGGCCGTGACTTGGGTAAAGTTTACAGGCGGTAGTAGAGAGACAAACATCTCTCGCAACTGAAGCGTCATGAAGCCAAATAGACCGATACAGAGAGAAATAATGATAAAGTCTTGGATAAATTCTAGAACTTTAATCACTCCGCCATTATTTAGCAATTTGTACCAGGGAGTCGGTAACTCATTTAAGGGTTTGTGCATTATGAAAATGGGAGACTAGGAGACTGGGAGACTGGGAGACTGGGAGACTGGGAGACTGGGAGACTGGGAGAATTTTAAAAAAGCTTTAAGCTTTTAGCTTAAAGCTAATTAAATTAATAATGATTCCCCACCTTGCGATGATGCACCGCCGTCAAAACATCTAACTTAGCGACTCTGCCAGCTTGGGCGGTACTATAAACAATCCAGTGATCGCTACATTCCAAGCGGTTACTAACTTCGCATTCGATGTAAGCTAGAGATTCAGCGATAATTGGTGAACCATTTGCTGCTGGTACGGTTTTAATGCCTGTAAATCTATCCGCACCAGGGGGAAAACGTTTGAGAAAATGTCTAATTAAATGCTGATAATTGCCTTCTTCCAAGACATTTAAGACAAAACGATCGCCAATCTGTAAAAATGATTCAATTGCTCGATCTTTAGCCACTGCGATCGCAATTCCTAAAGGAGTTAAACTGGCTTGGGTTACCCAACTCGCCACCATTGCGCTTTTGATCTCGCCTTTGGTAGCAGTTATGATATATAAACCGTTGCTGATTCTGCCCAAGGCTTTTTGTAAACTGTTATCGATGGCTTTAATTTGTTTAACGGTGCGATCGCGAGTTAACCACTGTCCTAAATCTGTCCCAGCTTCATCGCAGACTTGATTAATTGCGCGATCGAGAGATTTTTTAACTAGAATTGGCGGAAAAGCTTCGGTTAAGCCAATCTCCTGAAACTGATTGCGTAAAGGATAAATCGGTTCATCTTCGCCACCACCAGCTTCAAATAAGCCAATTGCTTGCTTACCGTGTGCCGCTGCGAGGATAGTGCTGAGAATAGCATGAGCTTCTTTATCTGATTGGGCTGGCATGCCGATAACTAAACCTGCTGCTTGGGAGACTAACTCCCGAACTTCTTGAGGTTCAGTATCGTTCCAATTGACTAACTCGACTGCGACTCCAGTTTTAGTAATTCCCTGGGCGATCGCTCTAGCCAGATCGTCACTGTAGCCATAATCTTCACTATAAAACAGCGTGACTAAAGTTTCAGTTTTGGTTTGTGCCTGACTCCATTGCTGATAGCGATTTACTAATTCGGCACGATGATATTGTAGTAAAGGGCCATGTCCTGTCGCGATCGCACCTATATCCAGTTTTCCCATCCGTTTGATGGCAGCTAATACTGAACGAGCATTAGGTTTCATCAAACAGTCATAGTAATATTCAAAGTCTGCCTCAATTAATTCCAAATCCTCATCAAAAGCAGGCTCATCGCAATAGTGCATTCCAAAAGCATCGCAAGTATAGAGAAGTTGTGTTTTGTAATCGTAAGTAAAGATGGTATCGGGCCAGTGTAAATTAGGCGCAGAGACAAATTCTAATTCATGTCCGTTGCCTAAATCCAGGCGATCGCCATTTTTGACGATTATATGTTCAAAAGGTTGATGCACCATGTCGGCTAAAAACTTAATTGCCACCTTTGCACCGACTACTGTAACTTCGGGTGCCAATTTCAAAATATCTTTAACTAAACCACTATGATCGGGTTCGGTATGGCTGATAATTAGATAATCAAGTTGCGAGGGATCGATAAAGCCTGTTAACAGATCTAGATAAAGCTGACGAAACTTGACGTGAGAAGTATCAATTAAAGCCAGCTTTTCACCCTGAATGACAAAAGAATTGTAGGTTGTGCCATTTTGTAAGCCAAATTCAATATCAAAGCGATCGCGATCCCAATCCAGACAACGTATTGCAACGGTTTCTGAGGCAATTTCGACGGTTTGTAAAGTTAGTCTAGCAGTAGATTTAGTTGTTTGCTTGCTATTTGTCAATGCAACCATAAGTCAGTTACTCCTGAATTTCAGTACTTCAAATTTTCTGGGGTAAATTTCAGTTAAATACCACGGTGGTATATCGAAGGTGACAGAATTTTTCACTCACTATCTGTTACCTGTTACCTAAATTAATGCAGTTTACTAAAACAAAAAATGCTTTTTCCTTTCTTTCTTTATGTTTACGTGCAATCTATCTGTTTGTAAAATACTTATTTTTAAATACACTGATTAGCAAGACTTATAGTAATAAACTAAAATCTTTTAAAGAGTATAAAAATATAATTTGACTATAGATGAATATTAATAGTTTTTATACCAGTTAAGCTATATTTAAATTTGCTTTAAAAAACCAATAACAATAAAAACACTATATCAATTGAGTTTAACAATATACAAATTATTTTTTTACTCTCATTAATTTAGTTTAATTTTTTCTGAGTACAAATACTTGAGTTAGCAGATTTGAATTTGCATTGAGACAAATCAATCTTAATAATTGAGAAAAATAAAATATTTTACAAGTCAAAGTATAGAATAAGAAATTTAAAAATTTAAACTATTTGCACTATTCATTTTTCTCAATTTCAACCATTCATTCGAGTATCTGAATCTTGCTAATAAGAAAAAATTTAGAGTTAGATGAGCAATTTTTATCAAATCAATTGCTCATTTTTAGAGTTTTCAGGGTATGATTCTCAAATAGATATAAATCAATGATTTTTGTTTATCAATTTATTTAACTCTATGTAAGTTGCCAGGAGTTATTCATAACTTTGGTTCTTCTTACTACCAATTTAACTTTACTTGAGTGACAGCCAAAGAGCATACAAACTAAGCTGTCAGGAGATTTTATGAATCAGTTTTCTCGTAGAAAATTTTTATATACCGCTGGGGTGTCTGCTGCCAGTGCGGTATTACTCAATGCTTGTCTGGGTAATCCTCCTGAACCTGGGGGTGAAACAGCTACAGAACAAGCTAAACCAGTCGATCTTAGTCCTGAAATGACTCCTGAAACTACTAAAGTTGTTTTAGGTTATATTCCGATCCTTGAGTCTACAGCTTTAATTATTGCTCAGGAAAAAGGCTTCTTTGCTAAATATGGCATGACCGATGTAGAAGTATCAAAACAGGCAAGCTGGGCATCAGCCAGGGATAACGTCATCATTGGTTCTGAAGGTGGTGGTATTGATGGGGGTCAATGGCAAATGCCCATGCCTCACTTAATTAGTGAAGGGATTATTACCAATGGTAATAAACTGCCGATGTATTTGTTGGCGCAACTAAGTACTCAAGGTAATGGGATTGCCACCTCTGGTAAAAACCAAGGCAAGGGACTGGGTTTAGATATTTCTAGTGCAGCCGACTATGTTAAAGGTTATGCCAAAAGCGAAGGTAGAAAATTTAAAGCGGCACATACTTTCCCTCAAGTTAACCAAGACTTTTGGATTCGTTATTGGTTTGCTGCTGGTGGTGTTGATCCAGATACTGACATCGACTTGTTAGCTGTGCCTTCTGCTGAAACGGTACAGGGGATGCGGAACGGCACGATGGATGCTTTTAGTACGGGCGATCCTTGGCCCTATCGAATCGTGACTGACGATATCGGTTTTATGTCAGCTTTAACCGCCCAGATCTGGCAATTTCACCCCGAAGAATATTTAGCAATTCGGGCAGATTGGGTCGATAAAAATCCCAAGGCCACCAAAGCTTTGTTAAAAGGAGTGATGGAGGCGCAACAATGGATCGACGATCCTGCTAATACCGAAGCATTAGTTAGTATTGTGTCGGGCAGAAACTACTTGAATGTTCCTCCAGATATTATTCAGCCTCCCTATCAAGGCAATTACAAAATGGGCGATGGCAAATCAGTAATTAAAGATAAAATGATGGGTCCTCTGTTTTGGAAAGATGGCGTTGGTAATGTGTCTTATCCCTACAAAAGTCACGATCTTTGGTTCTTAACTGAAGGCATCCGTTGGGGTTTTCATAAAGGTAAAATTGACGATATCGATACAGCTAAGCAGATTATAGATCGCGTCAATCGAGAAGACATCTGGAAAGAAGCTGCTACAGAGGCAGGATTTACTGCCGATATTCCCCAAAGTACATCCAGAGGGATCGAGACATTCTTTGATGGTAAAAAGTTCGACCCTGAAAATCCCGAAGCTTATTTAAATAGCCTAGACATCAAAAAGGTGTAGGGGCGAACGGTGAAGCAGTGCGGTCTTTGCAAGCGGAAATGCTGCTGGCGAAGCAGCATATTCCACGCTTGCGGTGGCGGTTTCCGTCGAAGAGCAACTGCTGAACCCTTTAGGGTCGTTCGTCATTGGTTTATTAATGCCCCTAAATCCCCCAACTTTGGGGGACTTGCAGCTATCTTTTTCTGGGGGTCGGGGGGCGGAATCATATTTCAAATCATCAACGCTAATAAAAGGAGTAAAAAAAATTATGACAATAAGTACACCGATGCGCCAAAAAAGCGCGAAAAACAGTAATGCGATCGCCACATGGTGGCAGAAAAACAAAAATAATATTCTGCCACCTTTAATCGGAATTTTGGGCTTTTTAATTCTCTGGGAAATTATTTCTACCCTACCTGGAATGAGATTACCAGGACCTAGCAGTTTGTGGACAGATGAAAGAACCAGAACCTTACTAATGTATCCGTTTTATGATCACGGTGGTTTAGATAAAGGTTTGTTCTGGCAAACCATGGCAAGTTTAGGCAGGGTGGCACAAGGTTATTTATTAGCAGCCATTGTGGGTATTAGCGTCGGCATCTTAGTTGGCACAACGCCAATAGTTAATAAAGCCTTAGACCCCTTGTTTCAGTTCTTACGCATGGTTGCACCCTTAGCTTGGGTTCCTATCGCTTTAGTAGCATTACAACAAAACCAACCTGCTGCGATTTTCGTAATTTTCAT
This sequence comes from Chroococcales cyanobacterium, assembly GCA_038259125.1. Taxonomy (GTDB): domain Bacteria; phylum Cyanobacteriota; class Cyanobacteriia; order Cyanobacteriales; family Xenococcaceae; genus Waterburya. The sequence goes on from JBBSPC010000049.1 coordinate 17,343, forward strand.
CACTTCCGTTTGGCCTATTTTAATTAATACCGCCGAAGGAGTACGCCAGATTCCTGATGACTACAACAACGTAGCTAAAGTATTGCAACTATCCCGCAAAGAATATTACTTAAACATTCTCTTACCTTCTGCCTTACCTTATATATTCACAGGCTTAAGAATTGCGATCGGGTTGGCATGGTTAGCAATTATTGCAGCCGAGATTGTCATGTCGGGTATTGTCGGCATTGGCTTTTTCATCTGGGATGCCTATCAACAAAACTATGTCAGCGAAATTATCTTAGCCGTAATCTATATCGGTGCGGTTGGTTTGCTGCTGGATCGAGCTATTGCATACTTGCAAAAGCTAATTTTACCCCCAGAACAACAGTAGGGGCGAACGGTCGTTCGCCCCTACAGACAAATAATCATTAACAAATTTATTATTAACCATGTCTGTATTTGTTGCCGTTGACCAAGTTGAAAAAACATTTGCGTTAAATGACGGGGGAGAATATCTTGCCCTCAAAGGAATTGACTTAGAGATTAAAAAAGGAGAATTTGTCTCCTTAATCGGTCACTCTGGTTGTGGAAAATCCACTTTATTAAATGCGATCGCAGGTTTATCTTTACCAACTAAAGGTCTAATTACTTTAGAAGGTCAAAAAATTAAACAACCAGGACCCGAAAGGATGGTCGTGTTTCAAAACTATTCTCTTCTTCCCTGGCGTACAGTACGGGAAAATATTGCTTTAGCGGTAAACTCGGCTATGGGGGATTTACCAAAAGGAGAACGCAAAAGTATTGTCGAAGAACATATCGATCTAGTCGGGTTGCGCCCTCATGCTGATAAACAACCTGCAACCTTATCTGGAGGACAAAAACAGCGTGTGGCGATCGCCCGTGCCTTAGCAATTCGTCCTAAGTTACTACTGTTAGATGAACCTTTTGGGGCGTTGGATGCTCTAACGCGGGGTAATCTGCAAACTCAACTAATGCGAATCTGTGATGAAAACCAAGTCACGGCGGTAATGGTTACTCACGATGTTGATGAAGCCGTCTTATTAAGCGATCGCATTGTAATGTTAACTAATGGCCCCGGGGCAGAGATCGGTCAAATTCTCGATGTGGATATTCCCCGTCCCCGCAAGCGTATGGAAGTTGTGGAACATCCTAGCTACTATAGCCTGCGAAGCGAGATTATCTACTTTCTTAATCAACAGAAACGGCTGAAAAAAATCAGGGCAAACAAAGTTAGCGCGATCGCTCGTCATGGTTTAGAGAAAGTCAACTTAGACATTGGCTATGTTCCTCTTACCGCTTGTGCGCCGTTAGCGGTGGCAAAGGAAAAAGGTTTCTTTACCAAACATGGCTTAGATGAAGTGAATTTAGTCAGGGAAACTAGTTGGCGAGGTATCGTCGATGGTATGGTTGGAGGCTATGTTGATGCTGCCCAAATGCCTTCGGGAATGCCCTTATGGCTGACTTTAGGAGGTCATCGAGATAGACCTGTTTCGGTAGTATCGGCGTTAACCATGACTCGCAACGGTAATGCTATCACTCTCGACCGTCGCTTTTATGACCAAGGAGTCAGAAGTTTAGCCGATTTCAAACAGTATCTTCTCAAGACTAGAGATAAAAGGCACATCATGGGGGTAGTTCATCCTTCATCAATGCACAATCTAATTCTGCGCTATTGGTTAGCAGCAGGGGATATCGACCCCGATCTCGATGTGGAACTGCAAAACATTCCTCCGGCACAGATGATGGTAGACTTGCAAAACAATAGTATTGATGGTTACTGCGTCGGTGAACCCTGGAACTATCGCGCTGCTGCGGTCGGTATTGGCTTTACCGTTGCCACGGATCTTGAAATTTGGAACGGACATCCAGGCAAAGTTTTAGGAGTCAGAGAAGATTGGGCAAATGCCTATCCAAATACTCACATTGCTTTAGTTAAGGCTTTGCTAGAAGCCTGTCATTACTGTGCTGACGAAAACAATGCCTTAGAAATCGAGCAGATATTATCTCAACGCCAGTATGTGGGAACTTCCGTAGAATACATCCATCTTGGTAATCCCAACGCAGATACCTGCAACCCTAACCTGCCCATGCGGGAATATGCCCATCACTTATTTTATGGTGCGGGAGTCAATCGTCCCAGTCGTACCGAACATCTATGGCATATGACTCAGTTAGCCAGATGGGGACATACACCCTTCCCGCGTAATTGGTTAGAACTCTTGGAAAGAGTTTGTCGCGTCACCGTCTTTAGTACCGCAGCTAGAGAACTGGGCTTGCTGGATACAAAATACAATCGCGGTAAAATCGAACTTTTTGACGGCACTTCCTTCGACGCTGACGATCCCATTACCTATCTCAATAATCTGAAAATCAAACGAGACTTTAGTATTGCTGAAATTATTCTCGATTCTCATAAACGTGCTGCTTAACCACCACCTGTAAGGGCATTTCGGACACGAAGCTAATTTTTTATGGCAAACGCCCCTACGATTAACTGCTTAATTAACCAATCCCCAATTCTTGTAAGGGCGAACGGTGAGACAGTGCGTTGGGCGGGTCAATTGCGGAAGTGCGCCTTACTCGACTTGAAGCGACTGTCGAACCCGAAGGGCCGTTCGCCCCTACCCAAATACTATCTAATTAAAAAAATGAACAAACTAGATCTAATACCCAACCAACCGATTAAAACTTCCCAGCAAACAATGCCCTTTTTATTAATTGAAAACGTAGCTAAATCTTATCCTACTCGCAATGGCAATTATACTGTACTCCAAGATGTAAACTTAGCGGTAGAACAGGGTGAATTTATCTGCGTGATCGGACATTCTGGCTGTGGCAAATCTACCTTGCTAAGTATGGTTTCTGGCTTCAATAATCCCACCTCTGGCGTAGTACTGCTAGATAATAAAAAAATTACTAAACCAGGACCCGATCGCATGGTGGTATTCCAAAACTATGCCCTTCTACCTTGGCGCAGCGTTTTTGACAACGTATATCTGGCTGTGGATGCAGTTTATCCCAAGAAGTCTAAGGTTGAAAAAAGAGCGATCGTCCGCGATCATCTAGCATTAGTGGGGTTAACTGAAGCAGCCGACAAAAAACCCACTCAAATTTCTGGCGGAATGAAACAAAGAGTTTCTATTGCTCGTGCTTTAGCTATTCGTCCCCGTATGCTGATTTTAGATGAACCTTTTGGGGCATTAGATGCCATTACCAAAGAGGAATTGCAAGAAGAACTACTAAACATTTGGAATGAACATCGTTGTACGGTATTAATGATTACTCACGATATCGATGAAGCACTGTTTCTGGCAGATCGCCTGGTGATGATGACTAATGGTCCTGCTGCTCAAATTGGTGAAGTGTTGGATATCCCTTTTGAGCGTCCCCGCGATCGCACTCAAATTATGGAAGACCCACTCTATTATAATCTCCGCAATCGCGCCCTAGAATTTCTGTTTGAGCGTTTTGCTCATGATGAAACCTAGTAGTGACATCCTCAGCATCAGTCTCAGCCTCAAAAAATTGTCGTCAAACTAACGTTAATTTGGAGCATTAAATAACCGCAGAAGGGGAGAACAGCTTGACATAATATCTTGTAATACTTTTGCAGAACTCATTAGTTTAGGCTGTTATATTGTTAGTGTCTGTTTGTTTCTAGTCAAAAAACCATCTTGGACAATTCTTCTTTTAATCAGTTTGTTAACCTTGCCGCGATCGCTACTCATCCTCAAGCAGCACAGATATTAACGCCCCTATCTCAAAGCACCAATCTGCAATTATGGCTGCCTGCTTCTTTAGAGAAGCAGGGTGATTCTCACCATTACCAAGGTTCTCTTAAAGAACATTTAGCGTCTATTTGGACAGAACATGAGGCATTTATATTTTGCCTGGCTGCTGGTGCGGTAGTCAGACTAATTGCTCCTTTACTAAAAAGCAAGGCTGAAGATCCTGCGGTGGTAGTAATTGATGCTCAAGGTGACTATGTAATCAGTCTTTGTAGCGGACATCAGGGTAAAGCAGATCTGTTAGCTCAGTTAATCGCGACTCAAATCGGTGCGATCGCCATTATTACAGGAGCATCCCATAGTTTATCATTACCAGCAATTGATACTTTTGGTCTTACCTACGGTTGGCGTAAAGGAGAAGGAGATTGGACGGGAGTAATGGCAGCGATCGCTAAACAAGAAACAGTTCAGGTAATTCAAGAAACTGGCTCAATTCTGTGGCAAGAACATTTACCTGCAAAACATCCATTTAGCTTTGGATTTGCCGACACTCAAGCAGAAGCTCAGCCTCAAGGGCGAATTTGGATTAGTTCCACTAAAAGAAAGTTTGCCCCTCAAGGAGATTTTCCCAAAGTACAGTGGCATCCAAAAGTATTGTGGCTCGGTATTGGATGCGAGCGAGGAACATCAAGAGAACTAATTGAACAGGCTATTGATGAAACCTGTAGAACCTATCACTTGGCTTCAGAAGCGATCGCGGGAATTGCCAGTATTGACCTGAAAGCTGATGAGAAAGGCATTGTCGAGGTATGCCAGCGGCGCAATTTGGTCTTTAAAACCTTTGATGCCCAACATTTAAATCAGGTAGATGTGCCTACCCCGTCAAAGGTAGTACAGCAAGAAGTAGGAACGCCAAGTGTTGCCGAAGCTGCTGCTATTTTAGCAGGAGAAAATCTCTTAGTATCTAAGCAAATCTTTAAAGCAGATACTTGGGGAGGGGCGGTAACAATTGCGATCGCTCAAGCTACCGTCGAGTATCTTGGACGAACAGGAAAGCTATATCTAGTCGGCATTGGACCAGGTAACTTAGACCAAATTACCCCCGCAGCACAAACGGCGATCGCTGAAGCTGATGTGGTGATTGGCTACAGTCTCTATCTCGATCTAATTAAATCCCTAAAGCGTCCAGGACAAATAGTGGAAGCTTCGCCTATTACCCAAGAGCAACAACGAGCCAAAAGAGCTATAGAACTAGCTCAGTGGGGTTTAACCGTGGCGGTAGTTTCTTCTGGAGACTGCGGTATCTATGGTATGGCGGGTTTAGTACTAGAAGAATTACAGACGGGAGGCTGGAATGGTCAAACACCTCAAGTAAAAATATACCCAGGAATTTCGGCTTTACAGTCAGCAGCCTCTAGAGTTGGCGCACCTTTGATGCACGATTTTTGTGCCATCAGCCTCAGCGACTTATTGACCCCCTGGGAGGTGATTAAAACCAGATTAATCGCAGCAGCCAGCGGAGATTTTATCACAGCTTTATATAATCCGCGATCGCTAAAGCGCACTCAACAAATCGTTACCGCCCAATCAATATTTGCCCAACATCGTCAGCCCGATACCCCTGTAGCGATCGTTCATAGTGCCTATCGCCAGGATGAACAGGTTATCCTTACCACCCTCGAAAAAATGTTAGATCAGCCCATCGATATGCTTACTACCGTAATTATTGGCAATACCACCACTCGCAATCATGCCAACTGGATGATTACCCCCAGAGGTTATTTGGGATTTACAGCATCGTAGGGGCGAACTGCCGAACCCGAAGGGCTGTTCGCCCCTACTTTATTTATTTAATTAAGCAGATTTGATATTAATTAGTTTCCCAACTAAACCTAAAACATCATGACGACTTAGTTTGGGCTTGCCTAAAGCGATCGCCTCCAATGTACCTTTAGCTAAAATATAGGGAATCTGACAAAAATCTAAAGCAGGACTATCTTCAGGCAATGCCTGAATATACAGATCAGCCTGTTGGAGTTGACGACGAGCATAAGCTTGAATATCTTCATTAGTCCAGCCTTCAGGCACAAAGCTAACCCCTCTTAAGGAGTCTTCTTGTCGATTACGAACAATATTAACTGCCTGTAAACCTCGACCAAAAGCGATCGCGTATTGCCGATTTGTTTCTGTACCATCGTACCAACCCCAGAGATCTGATAATAATAAGCCTACTGCCCCAGCGACGCTAAAAGTGTAGCGATTCAAATCTGCTTCGGTAGTAATTGTCCAGTTTTGCTCTGCCCAATAAGCCATCCGATCTGCCATTGCAGCCGTAGCGTCACAAATCCGCGGAGCGATCGTTTCTGGTGCCAGACTAACCCATTCTCCAATATTTAGACTAACTTCAGGCAGAACATCATTATAAGCAGCTAAATTTGCACCAATGCGCTGATAAGAGTCAACATCTGTTGTTTCTTGTAAACTCAGACTGATGCTGCGTAAAAGCTGGGCTTTAGTCTGATTGTCAAGGTCAGGAGTATCTTCAACTTCATCGATCGCGCGCATACAAAGATAAGCTGATGCTACTGCATCCTGTAACTCTCCTGGTAAGCGAGCAATAGGAATATAAAAAGTCCTGCTAGTTTGTTTTAGAGTTTCTAATGCTCTTTGACGAAAATCCATTAATTCGCTACTCCTCACGCTGACCAACGATCATAGACTAGTTTGCTATAAAAAGACGAAGTAATCTGTGACCTAACGAAAAGCATACACCCAAATTCTACAATTGTCGTAAATCAGAGAACTTAGCTTACAATCAAGAATATCGCGATCCTGCTAGTAAAGCCGTAACAGGGTGGATAAATAGTGAGAATCATAGACAAAACATGGTCAGAAACTATAATTTAACAGTCATTGGAGTAGCAAAAAATCACCCAGGAGAATACTACTTCACTCAAATTTTTATCCTAGAATAGATCAAAAATATGGTTTTAGAAAACGTTCAAGTTTGTGATGAAGATCTCGATACAGCTACCCTAGCTCGCTATATGTCTGCTGATGAGATCGCCATAGATACGGAAACTATGGGTTTAGTTTTGGGACGCGATCGCCTGTGTTTAGTGCAGCTATGCGATCCTCAGGGTTATGTCACGGCAATTCGTATTGCTAAAGGACAAACCGAAGCTCCTAATTTGCAAAAATTATTGACTTCATGGGATATTACTAAAGTTTTTCATTATGCTCGTTTTGATGTGGCTCAGTTTAATGTTACTTTTGGCATTGAAACTGCACCTATTTTCTGTACCAAAATTGCCAGCAAGCTAGCTCGTACCTATACTTCTAGTCATGGATTAAAAAGTTTAGTTACAGAGTTAGCGGGAGTAGAGTTAGACAAAAAAGCTCAAAGTTCTGATTGGGGCGATGCAGAGAATCTTTCGAGCGAACAATATAGTTACGCTGCTAACGATGTCCGTTATCTATTAGATGTCAAGGACAAGCTGACGACGATGTTAAAACGAGAAAATCGCTATCAATTAGCGCAACAGTGCTTTCAAGCAATTCCCATATTCGTTACCTTAGATATATTGCAATATCAAAATGTTTTTGAACATCGATAGTTTAAATATCAACTGTTGATTCATACCTCATGGCTTGCGACTGTTTTTGCGGTCGTTTTTTTTAACTACTTTGTTTTTTAAGGATCGCAGCGAATTTCGATCATAAATCCGTCAGGATCGTAAATATAAAAACCTCTGCCAGTAAGACGAGTTACCACGTCTATAGCAATAGGAACTTGAAGCTCTTTTAGGGTTGTAACTGCATCATCAAATAGCTGTGGATCGATATCAAAAGCCAGATGATTAGCACGGGTGAAACCCTTATCTGGATCGGGATCTGGAGGTAATAAATCAGGCTCCCAAAATAGATCGATTATTGTGCCGTCAGGGGTTTTAAAGTTGCATACTTTTCCTGCTGCCACTAATTTAACTAGGGTTGAGGGAACTTCTTTCCCCTTAAGTTCGTGTAGTCCTAAAATATTGCCATAAAAATACTTTGATGCTTCCATATCTTTGACATTGAAAGCAATATGATGCATACGGCGTAAACTTCCTGCGACAATACCTTGAGTCTTTATTTCTTGTTTGAGCATAATAATTAATTCCTCAATAACAATACGGAAGAAAAATTTACCCTACTGTAAGTCTACTCGATAGGTTGTTCCTGCCACGGTAACGCGATCGCCAGTAACTAATTTGCGTCCTCGTCTAATCTCTTCTTCTCCGTTTACTTCTACCAGTCCCTGTTTAATAATTATTTTGGCTTCACCTCCAGTTTGAGCAATTCCTTGCCATTTGAGAAATTGATCTAGCTTGATATAAGACTGTGCTGTTAAATCGTTCATAATTTTAGGCGATAAAAATACTAATTACTAAGAACTGATAATGTTACTCTTTTATTAATAGTCTAAGTAAATCTATTGATGAGCGACAATCAAAACCCAATTGTCGAGCAACTCAAAACACAGTATCCAATTAAATTAGAGAGATAAAAAATGACTGCTGTAACCAAAGCTAATTTTGCAAACGAAGGTGAATTTAATCAGTTGCTGAGTAATGAAAAGCTTGTAGTCGCTGATTATACCGCAACCTGGTGTGGCCCTTGTCGAGTAGTTGCACCTTTAATCGATCAATTGGCTTCAGAGTATAGCGATCGCGCTACTGTTATTAAAATTGATATTGACGAAAACAAAGACATTGCCAAAAAATACGGTATCCGAAGTATTCCTGCGGTGTTGGTGTTTCGTGATGGAGAAGTAGTAGAAAGTTTATTTGGTAGCAAACCCTACGAAACCTATAGCAATATTCTAGAGACTCAACTGAGACTTTAAAAGGATGAGGGATGAAGGGTAATACTTCTCTTTTAAGCCTTGTTATTGATTGGTTAAGCAATAGTAGGTAGTAGTTAGTAGTCGATTAGCCAATGAGCAAGATTTGTGCCAGAAAAAGAGAGAAAAGGAAGATTTTTCCCGTTAATTTAGTCTTCATCCTTCTAGAAACTACTTAAATCTTCAATAAAGTCCAAAAGCCATTAGTTGGCTATTTATTCCACTTAGTTTAAGGAACAAGACGCGATCGTATCTACTTGTTAACTTCGATCGTGTTTTGGGGAACACTAACCCTAACAGTTTTAGTAACAAATCTAAGGATTATTAAACACTGAGATCAAAAGTCATTTTTTACTAAATAAAAGTTTTATGGCCTTTTGAAGTCACCCTTAAATTAAGTTAGGAATATTGAAGCTACCGATGGTACAGCAAAAATCTGACCCATTAGCCACCTTAAATAATAATCAAGAATATCATCGAGTCTTGTGGGAAAATTCTCCTACGGCTCAAGTTATTCATCAATTAGATGGAACGATTTTAGACGTAAATCAAGCTTTTGCTGACTTAATAGGTAGAACAGTAGTTGAAACCTTGGGGCTAAATGTATGGGCAATTACTCCGATTCAATATCATGATTTTCAATCTTTAGAACGCACTACCCTAGAACAGCAAGGAAGATTTCAAGCAGAAAGAGCCTATTTACACTTTGATGGACAACCAATAGCTGTAAAATTATCAGGTGTCAAAATTGAGCTAGAAGAAAATAGCCTAGTTTTATTAAGTGCAGAACCAACAAACTATTATGCACCAGTAGATTCTCAAGCTTCACAATCTACTGTAGAACTACAGGCAATATTAGACGAATTGCCCTTAGCTATTTTTTGGAAAGACCGTAACTCGGTATATTTAGGATGTAACCAAATATTTGCTAAGATTGCAGGATGCAATTCTCCTAAATCCTTGGTGGGTAAAACAGATTACGATCTACCTTGGAGAAAAGAAGCAGATTGGTTTAGAGAAGGCGATCGCCGTGTAATAGAATCTCAAACCCCTGAATATAATATCGTTGAGCCACAACAGCAGGCTGATGGTAGCCAAAAATGGCTCAGAACTAACAAAATGGTATTACGCAATAACAACAATAATATTGCTGGTGTTATTGGCACTTTTGAAGATATTACCGAAAGGGCTGAGTTAGAAAAACAACTCAAAGAGCAAGCTCAAAACTTAGAAACTCTTGTAGCTAAAAGAACTAAACAACTATCTTCTAGTAAAGCTCGTTTTGAAAGGTTGCTTGTCAATGTACCAGGAGCTATCTATCAGTTTAAGCTGCATCTAGACGGTCATTTTTCTTTTCCCTACATTAGTTCTGACTGTGAAGAAATCTGCGGACTTACTGCAAAGCAAGTAATGCAGCAACCAAAGTTGCTCATGTCGCAAATACACCCAGAAGATATATCTGCCTTTGAAGAAGTCGTGCAAAAGTCAGCTCAAACTTTACAGCACAAATATTGGCAAGGAAGAATAATTAACCCTTCAGGTAAAATTAGGTGGATCCAAACTGCTTCTAAGCCAGAAAAACAAGTTGATGGCTCAATTATTTGGGATGGATTAATGAGCGATATTAGCGATCGCCAACAAGCTGAACAAGAATTAAGAGAATCTCAGCAATTGTTGCGTTTGATTTTTGATACCTTGCCTCAAAGAATATTTTGGAAAGATACAAATCTCAAGTATTTAGGCTGTAATCAATTATTTGCTCAAGATGCGGGTCTAAATTCGCCAGCAGAAATTATTGGCAAAAGTGATTATGATTTAAGCTGGCACAAATCTGCTCATCTTTATCGTGCAGACGACGAGCTTATATTGGCTGGTGGCGCACCCAAAATAAATTATGAAGAATCACAAATTCAAGAAGATGGCTCAATGAAAAATATCAAGACCAACAAGCTAGCTCTTAAAGACAAAAATGGTCGCATTATAGGTTTGTTTGGTTCTTATGAAGATACGAGCGATATCAGCCAACAAAAACAGCAAACACAAAGTGCCAAAGACTTCTTGGAAAAAGCGTTCGATAGTATTAATAACCCTATTTTTGTCAAGGATACCAATCATCGTTGGGTATTAGTTAATGATGCCTACTGCAAATTTGTCGGTTATGCCAAAGCTGAAATGCTAGGTAAATCCGAACCAGATTTTTATGTTCCAGAACAAGCCGATATTTATTGGGCAAAAGATGAATTGGTCATGCTCACAGGCACTAACGAAGTAGACGAAGAACCTTTTACTGATGCCGAAGGAAATAAGAAAATACTTGTTACCAAGAAATCTTGTTTTCAAGACCTTAATGGCAATACATTTTTACTAGGAATGATTACTGATATTTATGATGTTTAAAACAATTAACAATTATCAATTAAATTGACTACTTCTAGGGCTGTTGCAGGGGCTAGTAAGACACCGTTACGATAGTGTCCTGTGGCAAGTAAAATATTGCTGTAACCAGATAGCATATTGATAATTGGGGCGGAAATACCTTCAGGGCGAGGGCGTTTACCAGAGCATGTTTCGAGGATAGTAGCATCTTTTAATTGAGGGCAAAGATTAATTGCCTCTTGCTTTAGCTGTTCTAACATTTGGGCATTAGCAATACTTTCCTCTCCTTCATTAGAAAATTCTACCGTTGCACCGAGCCAATATTCCTGATTGCCCAAAGGTACGATATGAATATCATTGCCTGTAACCACGGGTTGAAAATTAGCATTGCCTAAAGGCTTGTCTAACTTGAATTTGATTGCCTGTCCTAATACGGGGCGAATTGGAATTGTTTGCTGTAAAGACTGAGTTAAGGACGTTGAACCCAAACCCGCTGAAATAATTAGTTGTTCAACCTCTATTTTACCTGCGTTGGTTTCTAACTGTTGACAGCTTGATAGTTCATTGTCATTTGCAGCTTGAGTAATAAAATCTTTGACCATAATGCCGAAATGAAACTCAACCCCGTTAGCAGTGGCTGCTGCTACTAAAGCTTCAGTCAATTTGACAGGATTTATCTGTCTATCTTGAGGAGAATAAACCGCACCGATAATCTGGTCATTAACTATGTGAGGACATTGTTGAGTGGCATAATTGCGATCGCCAATTTCTAATTCCCAACCTTCTAAAGCGCGAAACTTTTGTAACTGATGCCATTTCTCCAGATTCTCCCCCTCAAACAACAGCTTGACAATTCCCTGACGATTAACGGGAATAGATAACCCTGTTTTAGCTTCAAGTTCGGGAATTAAAGTTTTATAGCGTCTGAGACTAGCAGCACGCAACCGCCAAGCCCTGCCTTTTTTCTTATGGCTAATAACCCCTATTAATACGCCTAAAGCTGCCCCTGTTGAGCCAGAAGCGGGAGTATTTTTTTCAACTACGGTAATATCTAATCCTGGAATTAGACTAAGCTCATAGGCGATCGCTGCGCCCACTATTCCACAGCCAATAATAACAATTTTGCTCATCTTTGCTGACAAAAAATTGATTAAAAAGAAAAGGCTCGGCAAGCCAAGCCTTGTAGCTTATAATTATTGTTGAGTTACTTAGGTATCTTCACCAAAATTAGGAGTGATATCTTCGATTGTCTCTTCTACTTCTGCTTTAACTCCTTCAAATACATCTTCAGCTTGTGACTTTGCTCTTTCTGCCTGATTAATTGACTTTTCTGTTGCTTTTTGGGTTACTCTTTTTGTTTGGTTACCTTACTTTTCTACTTTGTTAGTTACTTTTTCTGCTTGATTAACTGGTTTTTCAGTCTGAGGAATCAAACTGGCATAAGTATCAAGATCGGACACAACTTTTTTATACTGGTCAATTGCCACACTATAGTTATTTTCACTAACGGCAGCATCAATATTTTCAAGATGCCTAAAAATATCTTTAGCTTGCTCTAAAGCTGGTTTTTGCTCATCGGGTAGTAAAGCTTTAGATAGGTAAGTTAAGTCTCTTCTAATCGAGCCTAAAGGACCATGAAGAAAACTATCTGCGTTTGACCAGTTTTCATTGCCAATAGACTCACCCAGTTCAGAAATTCTCTGACGGGCGATGTCCAGAGGGATACGGTAGGTTTCAATTTTTTGTAGTTTTTCAGGAGTATAAGTCGGTGGCGCAGAAACCGTAGCACTACCGCAGCTAACTAAAAGGGTTGTAGCCAAAACCAATATTAAAGAAAGAATAGGACGAAAAATTTTGAAAATTCTCATTTTGCTCAAAACGTACTTTGTTACTTCGGTTTAATTTTCTCAGGAAACCTGCATCTTAAAAAACTTTACGGCGGAAAAACTGCACAATTTCTTTAGCAATGTCTGATGCCCAATGTTCTTGAGGATAATGCTTGGCTTCTGGCAATTCGATTAAAGTAATATTGGAGTTAGCAGCAGCTAGTTTCTGAACATCTACAACATCCAGCCATTTATCCGCCGCCCCCCAAATAATCAAGGTAGGTTTTGACCATTGACTCAAACCAGCTTCGATTTCTGGCATGGTTCGATCTAGCTGTAACTTTTTGAGAATCGCCATTAGAGATCTACCCACGTCTGAACTTTGTAAAAAGGGTTTACGCAACACATCGAGATCTCGATCGGCGACTACAAAGCCACTGCCTTTTTCGATGGTGCGATCGACTAAAAGTGGATCTTGAGTCATCATGTCTCCTACCAGGGGGAAACTCAACTGCTTCATTAGCCAGGGAAGTTTAGCATTTGTAGCAATAGGAGTATTAAGAATAATTAACCCTTCGATTTGCTCAGGATTTTGCAGCGCATACTGCAATCCAACTGAACTAAGAAATCCTTGCACAATCAAATAAAATTTTTCTAGCTTTAAAAGAGCAATTAATTCACTTAAGCCTGTTAAAAATGCTTCAGGAGTATAGCTAAAATCTTTTTGATTAGGTTTGTCTGAAAATCCGCAACCGAGCCAATCTGGAGCAATACTAGGAATATTTTCATCCGCTAATAGGGACATGATCTGTCGCCAGGTGTAGCTATGAGAAGGTACGCCATGTAAGAAAAGTACGGTCTTGCGATCGCTTTCTAATTCTGTTTGACGATAAAACCACTGAAACTTACCCACTTGGATTTTATCTGTTGTAATCGGCATTTATTTTTTGTTTTTATTAACTCTTTGAGGCAGCATACACCATGAAGGGATGAGGGATGAGGCTGGAAGGATGAAGATTTTTTTCTGAGCTTTGATTGTAAAAAGGCTCATCGCTACAGTTTCTTCCTTAAGGGGATCTAACTATAATAATATTTACAAACAACTAAGCTGGTGTGCATTTAACATAAATGATGATGCAGCATAGGGACGATCGTTTACATACTGATCTAAAGTTTTTTCTTTCTTACCTGAAGATTTGCCTCGAACTAATTCCACAGGATTGATATCTAACGCCTGGTGTGAATTAAATTTTAGTAAGCTGAGGAGGATTGAAAAGTCAAAACATCAATCTCAAAATGACGACGCAAGAAAAGCCGCAAAGTATGAGAGGTCATTTTGAGTGCCATATGAGTAGCCAAGCCACCAAC
>JBBSPC010000050.1:0-30481 GCA_038259125.1 Chroococcales cyanobacterium
ATTGCGTCTTTGCCATCTCGCAACATTTGCCAGAATTGAGCGGGATTATTTGCCCCAGGAAAACGACAGCCAATACCAATGATGGCTATGTCTGATTGAATATTAGGTAACTCGTAGGGGCGAACGGCTGTTCGCCCAGATTGAACATCCCGATTATCTGCTAAGTAGGCAGCAAGTTCGGCAATATTTGGATAGTCATAAACTATGGTGGGAGATATTTTGATTTCCAGCCAGTCTTCTAAATCTGCCGACAGGCTAACAGCAGCGATGGAATTTAAACCAGAGCTAGCAAAGGGTTCATAGATGTCTATCTCTGATGCGGCTATGCCTATACGCTGCGCCAGATTTTCAATTAACCAATTTTGAATTTGATTTTGTTTTTGATTAAATCCTGTAGGGGCGTGTCTTGGTGCGCTTACATGCGGCTTAAGCCTTTGTCTTGCGCCTTTCGTCGACGCGGGGTCGCACCGCTTTCGCGAAACGCCCCTACCTGGCCAAACGTCCTTACCATTATTTTGTTGTGATAAACGACCGTTTCCTGCCAAAGATTTATACTCCCCAACAACATTCAAACTGCCATCTAAATATCGAGCTTTACAGGCATGACGCTGTATCTTTCCGCTAGAAGTTTTAGGGATACTGCCTGTTTTGAGCAATATAATAGCGTGGATTTGTAGTTCATGATTTTGAGCTACTGCTTGCCGAATTGCCTTAGTAACCTCATCAACATCGAGCTGACGCAGATAAGTCCGTTTAATTTCTGCGGTGACAACTAGTTTTTCTTCTCCTGCAACTTCCACAGCAAAAGCGGCTACATTACCTGCTCGAATTGCTTCATGGGCAAGATTTAAAGTTAATTCAATGTCTTGGGGATAATAATTGCGTCCGCGAATAATAATTAAATCTTTCAAACGCCCTGTAACAAATAGTTCTCCTGCTTGTAAAAAGCCCAAATCTCCTGTACGTAACCATCCTGATTCTTGAGTGTCAGCTAATACTGCATTAAAGTTAGCGGTAGTTAGTTGGTCAAGACCCCAATAGCCTTGGGCTATACTGTCGCTTTTTGCCCAAATTTCTCCAATTTCGACCTCTGAACATTTAGTTAGAGTCTGGGGATTAACAATAACAAGTCTTTGTCCTGGGAGATTACGCCCACTACTAACTAAAGCAGTTTTATTTTCGGCATTGCTAGTTGCAACAGCAAGGTTTTCTTCAAGTTTTTGATTGTCAAAGCTGACGGTAACTGGCTCTTGATGCTTATCTCCTCCTGTAATCATGAGAGTAGATTCTGCCATTCCGTAGCAAGGATAAAAAGCTGCCGTGCGAAAACCACAGTCGCGAAAGTATTCACTAAAACGCTCGATAGTTTCGGCTCTGACTGGCTCTGCACCTGAAAAAGCTAGTTCCCAGCAGCTTAAATCTAGCTTAGCTTTTTGTTCGGGAGTGATGCGATCAACACAGAGATCGTAAGCAAAATTAGGACCTCCGTTAGTTACCCCTCTATAACGAGAAATTGCCTGTAGCCAACGGTAAGGACGCTGTAAAAAGGTTACAGGAGCCATCAAATACATTGATAGCCCGACATACATTGGTTGGACAATACAGCCAATTAAACCCATGTCATGGTATGGAGGCAGCCAAGAAACAGCAGTGTGTTCTTGTTTATTTTGGAAACAATGATTGATTGTGACAGAATTAGCCATCAAGTTGCCATGACTGACCATCACGCCCTTGGGTCTACCAGTTGAACCACTGGTATATTGGAGAAAAGCTAAATTGTTAGCGGTGATTTTTGGATCTTGCCAGGCGATCGCTAGATTAAGTTCAAAAGTATCAGTGGCGATAAATCTAACTTTTGAACTAGCATTATGATTGGCAAACTTGCTGGCAACTTGGTCTTGAATCAATTTAGTCGTTAAAGCAAAACTTGCCTCCGCATCGGTAACGATCGCTCTTAAACGTTCAAGCGAACGATTGGCACGGGGTGGATAAACGGGAACAGCTACCACTCCAGCGTATAAGCAACCCAAGAAAGCCGTAATGAAATCTAATCCTGGCTGATATAGTAACAATGCTCTTTGCCCCTGAGCATTATGACTTTGCAATACAGAAGCGATCGCCTTAGCTTTTTCATTCAATTGTTGATATGTGAGACTATCTATTTCAGTTTCACCATCGGCTAAGAAAGTAAACGCCCTTTTATCAGGTTGTATACTCGCTTGTTCTTGTAATCGTTCTACCAGGGTTATTTGTTTGCTCAATCGATTCCTCTCTTTGCCACCCACGAAGCTAGATTTATTTATCTAGCTTATCCAAAAGCGAGAGATGTTTGTTAATCTCGCTGATGAAATAAATATTCTCAGACAAAGAATAACCGATAAAGGTATAAAAATATAGTAAGACTTTAAAGGGATGAGATATGAAGGATGAGGGATAGGGCATGGGACTTTTGCTTAAAAGATTAATGTATAAATGAGTTTTCGATTAAATATTTCTGTGAAGAAAAAAAATCCCCCTAAAAAATAGAAGGATTTGAAAAATAAATGCTGTTTTTTGTCAAAATGATCGCTACAATTATAAGATTTAATTATAATTCATCTTCAAAAATTCCAGAAACTTTTAGAAAATGCCTTAATAAGCCAGTTTTCAAAGATTGATTACCATGTATCGGAACGGAAATTCTTTGAGAATTACCAGATTTACCATAAATGTGATGACTTCCATTAACTCTTAGCAGTATCCAGCCTTTGCTTTCTAGTAGTTTGGCAAATTTCTTCCCGCTAATAGATTTCATACAGCAATTTCGACAATTTGAGCATTGTTATCTAATTCAAGCTCTGCTTCATCAACCGATAGGCATCCTTCGACTGCTTCATAAATATTCTGTAGCAATTCTTCAAAAGTCTCGCCTTGCGTGGCACAACCAGGGATTGCAGGTACTTCTGCCCAAAATCCACCTTCTTCTGCTTGATGGATGACAACCTTAAGTTTCATAGTTTGGATGTCTTTTGCATATTGTTTTGACACTTTAAATATTAACCTGTCAGTTATTTTATTGAGCGATCGCTTTTAATGTGTTGAGGTGTAAGGGCGATCGCTATTTATCTAACCATAGTGATACTTACAGGACAAAACAATTATTTCTTCATTAGTCACTTTATAAACTAAGCGATGTTCGAGATTAATTCGTCTTGACCAGTAGCCAATAAGATCGTGTTTGAGTGCTTCAGGTTTTTCTAAGCCTTTAAAGGGGTCACGAGCTATATCTTTGATAAGTTCTACAATCTTACAATATATCTTTTTATCCAACTTTGCCCAGTCATTAAAATCTGCATTTGCAGATTTTAATGACTATTTTTCTGCTCATTGCAAATCTTCTAGATCGATTTCGATTAAATTAGTTTTATTTTCTATATTTTGCTTGGCTTGCATCAATCTTTGTCTATTCGCCTCAGACTTAAGCAGATACTCAGTTTCATCTACTTCATAAACAATAATTTCAATATCTTTATCCTTATATGTGGCTTTTAATCCAGCTATGAATTGTTCGTCTAATTCATTAGCTTTTAATCTATATGTAGTCCGCATTATGGCTGAAACCCGATCTCGATTAATTTATCCTTTTATCATAACCAGCAAATCAGTCTTAATGTTGTGTCGCTATCAATGAGATCGCTTGTTTGACGTTGATAAGAGCGATCGCTTTTTTAAGTCAAGAAAGTTGTTTGGTTTTAATCTCGCGCAGAGACGCAAAGACGTTTATCGTCATTGCATTCGGGCGCAAAGTAAGAATGCAAAGTATTTTTGTATTTTTTCGAGAAAATAAAAGTAATTTAGATCTAGATCACTGACTTCGGTTTGAATCAAAAATTAAACTATTGATTGAAAACAATAAATTTAATTAAAACAAGGTACGAGATAAATGTTTTTTGAAATCGCTAAATTTGCAATGGATGTGTCAGGCTTAAGTAGTCAACAGAAAGTTGCTGAATGGGCAAGATTAAATAGAACCAATCCTTTTAATATGGGAGCATCGTCTGGTATTTCTATATCAAACTCTCCCTCTAATTCCATCATAAGTTCCATCGTATCTAGCTCATCTGCACCCAAATCAGATGTTAGACAAGCATCGACGGTTACGCTTTCTTCATCCACCTCTAATTGTTCAACAATTATTGATTCAATTTTTGCAAAAATTTCTATATTGACATTTGGATATATTTCCCTAAACTCTCGAAAATGTTTTTGTTTCGTTTCTACTTGTTGTTTTCTGATTTTTTCTTCTTCTGCTTCTCTTACCTGCCTTTGAGCTTCTAACTCTGCTTCTATTTTTGCCTTTTCAGCTTCTTTAGCTTTCTTGATTCTCTCTTCTTCTATAATCTTATTTTGTAATGGCTCGGTTCGCAAATTCAGAATACCTTTAATAAATAAAAAGTCTATTTGATATCCACTTTTAGAATATATATCTGTTGCTACTCTCCAAACAACCTCATTACTTCGATCCAAAATTGCATTCAAAGCATCTTCACAACTTTTAGGCAAAAGGCGATCAATACATTGATTAACAGCGTACTCTAAGATTTCAAGTTTATAATTTTGATTTTCAACAGTCATAAAAAAAATTCAAGAAAATTACCTATCTGATGTTACGCACTAGTGTATCTATTAGGATTGGGAAAAGATTAAAGGTTAAGGTTTAAAGGGTTTATCAACTTATTTTTATACCTAATTGAAACCATTTATTTCTTGTTGTTTTGCGTAACGTCAGTTACCTATATTAAAATAATTCCCTTTTCTTCTAAAACTATATCGAGCATCTTACAATCCTTTGTCTTGTCAAACAATCTCAAATATAGCAATCGAATAATAGATTAGGACATCTTCCAATCTCTCTGCGCCTCTGCGTCTTTGCGCGAGATAATTATTTACCGTCTTAACCTTTACTTCGACTGCTATACTAAACCAAAAATACCTTTGCTTTCTTTCTTTGCGTCTCTGCGTCTTTGCGCGAAACAAAAAATCCCCCTAAAAAATAGAAGGATTTAAAAATAACTCAAGCTACATTAAGCAGCAACTAATTCTTTTTCGGTCTTAGACAACTCATTCAACAACGCGCTAACATTAGCCTTCGCATCGCCAAATAACATTTGATTATTATCCATATAGAACAAAGGATTATCTACCCCTGCATAACCAATACCCAGACTACGCTTCATAACTATTACGTTTTGAGCTTTCCAGACTTCCATTACTGGCATACCTGCAATGGGGCTAGTAGGATCGTCGAGTGCGCTAGGATTAACGGTGTCGTTCGCACCAATTACCAAGACAACATCTGTATTAGATAAATCATCATTAATTTCATCCATCTCTAACACGATGTCGTAAGGTACATTAGCCTCTGCTAAGAGTACGTTCATGTGTCCAGGCATTCTTCCCGCTACGGGGTGGATGCCAAAACGGACTTCTTTGCCTTGTTTGCGGAGGATTTTGGTAATATCAGAAACGGAGTGTTGTGCTTGGGCAACCGCCATACCATAACCAGGTACAATGACAACGCTTTTCGCATCGTTAAGCATTTCTGCCACTTCTTCAACGTTAGTTGCCGTGGCTTCGCCCATAGGTTTAGCTTCGCCTGTAGGGGCAGCAGCAGAACCTTCACCAAAACCGCCAAGAATTACGCTGATAAAGGAACGGTTCATTGCCTCGCACATGATGTAGCTAAGGATTGCCCCACTGCTTCCGACTAACGCACCAGTTACGATCAGTACGTCATTGGAAAGCATGAAACCAGCAGCAGCAGCAGCCCAACCAGAGTAGCTATTGAGCATGGAGATTACCACGGGCATATCCGCGCCACCGATACCCATGACGAGTAGGAAGCCAAGAATACAGGCTAGCACAGTCATGATTAACAGTGGTTGCAAGCCGTCGGCTGTTTGCATAAACTGTACGCCTAGAACGACTGAACCAACTAGTAAAGCAATGTTGATCAAATGACGGGCAGGAAGCATAAGGGGTTTGCTACCAAAAGAACCATTCAGCTTACCAAAAGCGACTACAGAACCAGCAAAGGTAACAGCACCAATAAAGATACCGATGTAGATTTCTAGTTCGTGAATAGTTGCTTCAACACCAATTAGAGTATTTTCAGGCTGAAGATAGGTAGCAAGACCAACTAATACCGCAGCTAAACCAACAAAACTATGGAGAATAGCTACAAGTTCAGGCATAGAGGTCATTGCGACTCTAGCAGCGAGAACTGAACCAATAATAGCCCCAGGAACGATCGCACCAACCAAAATTCCGTAACCGTTTACCTGCGTGCTAAGGGCAGTAGCGACAAAAGCGATCGCCATACCAATAATTCCGAACAGGTTACCCCGACGGGCTGTTTCCTGGTTGGATAATCCTCCCAGGCTAAGGATAAACAAGGCACTGGCTGCAATATAAGCAACCGCCACAAGATTATTTGTCATGAATTTATTTTGTGAAGATGAATCGTAGGGGCGAACGGTGAGGCAGTTGCGGTGGGCGGTTTCACCGACATAAGCAAACTGCCGAACCCGAAGGGCCGTTCGCCCCTACATGAACATGGTGATGTGTATATATCGGTAGGGGCGTTTCGCGAAACGCCCTTACGCAAATGTGATGGTTGATGTATTTATTTTTGGAACATTTTGAGCATCCTTTGGGTAACAAGGAAGCCACCAGAGATGTTGATTGTGCCGACGAGAATGGCGATCGCGCCTAGAATTACCGAAGGTGAAGTTATTTCTCCTGAGATCTGCAACATACCGCCTAAGATGATGATGCCGCTTATGGCATTAGTGACACTCATCAAAGGTGTATGCAGGGCAGGGGAAACGTTCCAAATTACTTGGTAGCCAATAAAGCAGGCTAGTACAAAAACGGTAAAGTGAGATAAGAAAGAGGTAGGCGCACCAATACCAATTCCCAGCAAAGCTAAACCAGCGATGATTACCCATAAAAGCCCGCTAGATTTTTTCTCTTCTTTGGCGATCGCAGCTACTACAGCTTTAGGCTTGGCAGGAGGTGTAGGTGAAGGGTTGTCAATTTTTGGGGGAGGCCAGGTTACTTTGCCTTCGTGGACAATGAGCGCACCACGCACAACCTGATCTTCGTAGTCAACTTTATAATCTTCTGCCCCACCCATGTCTTTGAGTAAGTGCCAAAGGTTTGTCCCATATAGCTGACTAGACTGGGCAGCCATACGACTAGGTAAATCGGTTAAACCAATAATAGTTACGCCGTTATATTTGTAAATTTCGTTGGGCTTAGTTACCTCGCAGTTACCGCCTTGTTCGGCTGCCAAATCTACAACTACAGAACCTTCTTTCATCATTTCTACCATGTCGGTAAGAATAAGCTTGGGTGCTGGTCTTCCTGGAATTAGGGCAGTAGTAATAATAATATCGATCTCTTTAGCTTGCTCTCTAAACAAAGCCATCTCGGCATCGATAAATTCTTTACTCATGGTTTTGGCATAGCCACCAGCACCAGAACCATCTTCTTCAAACTCAAGTTCCAGAAATTCTGCACCCAGGCTTTCTACCTGTTCTTTTACCGCAGGACGAGTATCAAAAGCTCGCACAATCGCACCCAGGCTTCTCGCTGCGCCGATAGCTGCTAAACCAGCAACCCCAGCACCAATTACCATTACTTTAGCAGGAGGAACTTTACCCGCAGCAGTGATTTGACCTGTAAAGAAGCGACCGAAGTTATTGGCAGCCTCAATTACCGCTCGATAACCAGCAATGTTCGCCATCGAAGATAGAGCATCCATTTTTTGGGCGCGACTGATTCTAGGCACTGCATCCATCGCCAATACTGTTGCTTGGCGATTTGCTAGCTTGTTTAATAATTCTTCATTTTGTGCGGGCCAAATAAAGCTAATAATAGTTTTACCTTCAGGCATCACTTCAATTTCGGAATCTTCGGGGGCGCGAACTTTAAGAATAATGTCCGCTTCTGACCAAAGAGAGGCTGCATTACTGACAATGGTACAGTCTGCTTCTTGATAGGCTCGATCTGTAAAATTAGCTGCTGCCCCTGCATTACTTTCTACTAAAATTTCAAAGCCTAGTTTTTGTAGCTTTTTAACTGTATTAGGTGTAGCTGCGACACGGCATTCATTGTTATATATTTCTTTTGGTATGCCAATTTTACGAGGACTTTCCTTACGCTCTTGTGGCTGATTGCTATCCTGTGTTTGCCTATCAACGGTTGCAGTCATAGATTCTCCTAAGAATGTGGATGTACGAAATAATATAAGAACTAAAAAATCTTCTTATTAAAATTAAGCAATGCTAAAACTATAAATTCCCCCAAATAATTAATTCTGAGTGCTATCCTAAAACGATCCCCAGATTTGTAGCCTATTCTTTAACTTGTCTTAGGAATTGTTGAGTATTATTGATGATTTGTTTGTAGTTCTTTACACAACCTTTGATTTATTTTTTTAACAATAATTTGACCAAGCAATTATAAAATGTTAATAACAGTTTTCTAGCAGAAAACTATAGATATTTAATACTAAAATTGGTAATGAAAATTGGTATTGTTGGCTTGGGTTTGATCGGTGGTTCTTTAGGCATAGATTTGCGATCGCAAGGACACCAGATTACAGGCATCTCTCGTCAAGCAAGTACCTGTAAGACTGCTATAGCCAAAGGCATTGTAAATCGAGCTAGTACCAAATTTGATTTGCTACAAGATGTAGAGCTAGTAATTGTCTGTACTCCCATTTCGGCGATCACATCTACCATTAAGCAAATAATTCCCCATCTTAATCCTGATATTATCATTACCGATGTTGGTTCTGTCAAATATCCGATCGTTAAAGAATGTAGTCAGCTATGGTCAAACTTTATTGGCGGACATCCCATGGCAGGAACAGCCGAAAGTGGGATTGATGCAGCACAGGCAAATCTGTTTACGGGTACGGCATATGTATTTACGCCAACGGCACAAAGTAAACCTGAAAATGTAGAGAAATTAAAAGCGATCGCCTTAGATTTAAACGCTATTCCTTATGTTTGTGATGCTCAAATACACGATCGCGCTGTTAGCTATATTTCCCATTTACCCGTAATGGTTAGTGCAAGTTTGATTCAAGCCTGTTTGCAGTCAGAACCAGACACTTTGAAACTAGCCCAAATACTTGCTAGTTCTGGTTTCCGTGATACTAGTCGTGTTGGTGGAGGAAATCCTGAGTTGGGCGTAATGATGGCAAAATATAATCGCACTGAATTATTGCGATCGCTTTATAATTATCGAGATAATTTAGATGACATTATTAGTTTGATTAAAGAGGAAAAATGGCAAGATTTGTCAGAAATTTTAACAAGTAATGGCGAGGCTAGACCAAGGTTTCTAAATTGATTGATAATTGTAAACGGATATTTTGAAATCAAATTTATAGACAAGTTGTATGAATGATTTAGATTCTAGAATTGCGATCATCAAAAAAATAGATCGAATTATAATCCTGACGAAGATCCATATATTTTAGAGTTAGGAGAAAAATGCGATCGCGGGGAAATACTACAGTCAGAAAGCGATGCAATTTATGATTATTTGACCGCAGGAACAATGACAATCCAGGGCTATTTCATTCTGACTATAATCAATCAAGAAATGAATTTCTTGGCTTAAAGTCCAAGTCCGTTTAAACGGACTTAATATATATTGTTAATATCATAGCCAAATATGAGTATTAAGCAGCAATTTTAACTAAATACCTCCCAGTCAGATAGTCAATTACCATAGTCATAATTTTAACGTACTAAAAATTATCAAGAGATTGTGCTGCAAGCATTATTCTGATTCAAATTTGTGTGCAGAAAGGTTCAAATACTATAAATTTGGCGCAAATCCACTGCAACCTGTGTAAAATGCTTGTATTAGTATTTAACTCAATCACTCCAATTACGAGCTTGTGTCATCAGAAAACATTGTCTCAACTAAAAAATCTGAGATAAACAAACTATCATTACGTCGCCAAGTAGCTTTTTATTTGGAAGATACTGAAACTAGTTTAGGTTTGTGGTTAGATTTAGTTATTTTAGGATTAATATTATTATCTTCAGCAATATTCGTTGCCCAAACATATCCTATTACTCAAAAATTACAGAATAAGTTAGAGACGATAGATTTAATTATCCTGATTGTGTTTGCGATCGAATACAGCTTACGTTTATGGTCAGCAGAAAAACCTAAAAATTACTTTTTCAGTTTCTTTGGATTTATAGATTTAATTTCTATTTTGCCTTTATTTATCGGCTGGACGGATATACGCTTTATCAGAATATTTCGCTGGTTTCGTATCTTACGGGTTGTCAGATTTTGGCAGAGAGAGAATAAAATACTTGGATTTAAAAATGAAGACAGCATTGTTCTTGTACGCATCTTTCTAACTCTATTTACCCTGATTTTTGTTTATGCAGGCTTGATTTATCAAGTAGAATATCAAATAAATAGCGACCACCTAAAAAACTTTTTTGATGCTTTTTATTTCGTGGTGGTAACCATGACGACTGTTGGCTATGGAGACGTTACGCCCTTATCTCAGCCAGGAAGAGTTATGACATTATTAATGATTTTTACAGGAGTTTTATTTATTCCTTGGCAACTGAGTGAATTAATTAGACAGGTAGTAAAAACCTCTAGCTTTGTAGAGCAGAAATGTACTAACTGTGATTTATCTCGCCACGATCCTGATGCTCAGTTTTGTAAACAATGTGGAACTAAATTAGGCATAAAAATTTGAATATAGTTCACAACTTGGAAAGCATCTCACTTATGCAATGAGTAGAACACACAAGTTTAATCTGAAAAGCTGATAGCTAATAGCTAATAGCTATTAGCTATTAGCTAAAAAGCGAAGCAGGGCGGTGGACAAGATTCCCTGGCATAAAGCCACTGCTTCAAGAACCAGTTAATCCCGAACGTAGTCTATCCAATTGAAAACTGCTGTAAATACTCAATAGCTCAACTATTGCTTTGAGTTTGACCCCCTAAATAGATTACAGTGAGTTACTAGGTTTTATTAGCCACAAGAAATTTCCAAGCGATCGCCATGCCTGCTGTAACTACTGCCCCTAAAAATTTTAACTTTCCCTTAACTGCCGTTGTTGGACAAGAATCTATCAAGCTGGCTTTATTGTTGTCAGCTATCGATCCAGAACTGGGAGGAGTAGCGATCGCTGGTCGTCGAGGAACAGCTAAATCGGTTATGGCACGAGCGATTTACAATCTTTTGCCACCGATAGAAATTATTAAAGGTTCTCTTTACAACTGCGATCCTACCAAGCCTCAAAATTGGGATGATGATACCGTTGTTCAGTATGGCAATACAGCCTTAGAAAATATTCCTACTCAAATTGTACCTGCGCCTTTTGTGCAGATACCATTGGGAGTGACCGAAGACAGATTATTAGGCTCAGTTGACGTAGAGGAGTCGGTTAAGCGGGGCGAACCCATATTTCAACCAGGGTTACTTGCTCAGGCGCATCGTGGGGTTTTGTATATTGATGAGATTAATCTTTTAGACGATCAAATTGCCAATCAACTACTGACAGTTTTAACTGATGGACGTAATGTAATTGAACGGGAAGGCATTAGCTTTCAGCATCCCTGTAAGCCGATTCTCCTTGCTACATATAATCCTGAAGAAGGAGTACTGCGGGAGCATCTTTTAGATCGTATTGCGATCGCTCTTTCTGCTGATGGTGCGTTATCCCTCGAACAAAGAGTAGAAGCAGTAAATCAGGTGATCGACTTTACCAGTTCTCCCCAAAAATTTGTCAATGCCTATGAAGAAGACACCGATAGTCTCCAAACTGATATTATTTTGGCGCGGGAATGGCTTAAGGAAGTCAAAATAACTCACGAGCAAATACTCTATTTAGTTCAAGAAGCCGTCAGGGGAACAGTAGAGGGGCATCGAGCCGAACTGTTTGCCGTTCGGGTAGCCAAAGCCTGTGCAGCCTTAGACGGTAGAGATAACGTTACTGCCGATGATTTACGCAAAGCGGTAGAATTAGTAATTATTCCCCGCGCTACCACCATCGAAGCACCTCCTGACGACGCGCCACAACCACCGCCACCGTCACCAGAACAGCAGCAGCCTGATAAGGAACCCAATCAAGATCAGGATCGGGATGAACCAGAAGAAGAGGAAAAAGAAGAACCCGAACAAGAACCCCCTGCTATTCCTGATGAGTTTGTCTTTGATATTGAAGGGGTGGTATTAGATCCAGAAGTGCTTACCTTTGCCCAAACTATGCAGCGTCAGGGTAAATCTGGGGCGCGGAATTTAATCTTCTCAGAGGATCGCGGACGCTATATCAAGCCAATGATTCCCAAGGGCAAAGTCAAAAGGATTGCCATAGATGCCACTCTGCGTAATGCTGCCCCTTACCAAAAAGCTAGACGAGAACGTAATCCAGGGCGCAATGTTATTGTTGAGCAAAGCGATTTACGCTCTAAGCGTATGGCACGCAAAGCTGGTTCATTAATTATCTTTGTGGTTGATGCCTCTGGTTCGATGGCACTAAATAGAATGCAGTCAGCTAAAGGTGCGGTGATGCGCCTTTTGACAGAAGCATACGAAAACCGCGACCAAATATCTTTAATTCCTTTCCGTGGTGAACGGGCTGATGTTTTGTTGCCTCCTACCCGCTCAATCACTATGGCAAAAGGCAGATTAGAAAGCCTTCCCTGTGGTGGAGGCTCTCCTTTATCTCATGGTCTAACCCAAGCGGTAAACGTGGGTATTAACGCTCAAATGTCGGGAGATATTGGGCAGGTAGTTATTGTAGCCATTACCGATGGTCGAGGTAATATTCCTCTGTCTCGTTCCTTGGGTGAAACTCCAGAAGAAGGAGCAGAAAAACCGAATATAAAAGAGGAATTACTGAGTATTGCGGGAAAAATACGCGCTATAGGCATGAAACTGCTGGTAATTGATACAGAAAGCCGTTTTGTATCGACTGGATTTGCTAAGGAATTAGCCAAGCAAGCTGGTGGAACATACTATCATTTGCCTAAAGCGACGGATCGGGCGATCGCGGATATGGCAAAAGGCGCAATCAGTAATCTATAATAAAGGTTTTTTGTGTCAAAGACTTTACTTGTTCAACCTCAGACAAGTCGGTAGGAATTACCAGCACATCAGCATTATGATTACGACACTTATTCGCCACAGTTTCTAATGCAGATGGTTACGGGATACTAAGACTAAGCTAACCCCAGAACCTTTGCTTGCCAAAACTTCCGCTAGTGCTGCACCAATGTCACTAGAAGCACCTGTAATTAAAATTACCTCAGAAAGTGTACATTTATTCATAGAAATTAAAGCGATCGCAGAAAATACTCACAAAAAAAGGATGTTAAAAAAAACATCCTACAATAATTAAATTTCAATTAGCTGATTACTTAACGGTAACTTTTGCACCAGCTTCTTCCAATTTCTTCTTGGTTTCTTCTGCATCCTCTTTAGGAACACCTTCTTTTAAAGCTTTAGGTGTAGATTCAACCATTTCTTTGGCTTCTTTTAGACCCAATCCAGTGATGGTACGAACCACTTTAAGAATAGCAATTTTCTTGTCTTTGGGTACATCTTCTAAGATTACGTCAAATTCAGTTTTCTCTTCTTCAGCCTCAGCAGCAGCAGCAGGAGCAGCCATAGCTACACCAGCAGAAGCAGCAGCACTTACGCCAAAAGTTTCTTCAATTTGGGAAACTAGCTCAGAAGCCTCTAAAAGACTTAGAGTTTTCAACTTTTCGAGAATTTCATCAGTTGCAGTAGACATAATTTTACTCCGTGTTCTAGATCGTGATTAATTGCGTAAATAATTTGCGAAAAACGTTTATTCTTCTTTCTCGGAAACAGCTTTGATAACTCTTGCCAGTCCACTAGGAACTTCTTTAACACCCACAGCAAGTTTGGTTGCCAAAGCGTTAATTGAGCCAGCAATTTGAGCATATAGCTCGTCTTTGGTAGGCAAATCGCCTAATGCTTCAACCTGTTCTTTGCTTAAAGCTCGACCTTCCATTACGCCACCGCGCAATTCGGTCTTTTTGGTATCCTTCTGGAATCCTTTATAGGCTTTAACTGCTGCGCCTATCTCTTCTCCAGTGAAAAGAAAAGCAGTAGCATCGTTAAGAAATTCAGCCATTGGCTGCCAATCTTCATCACCATCAATGGCAATGTTCATCAGGGTGTTTTTGGTAATTTTACAGCTAGCACCACTAGGGCGTAGACGATTACGCAAGTCGGTAATTTCTGCTACCGATAACCCTTCATAATTGATTACAAAACCTAGCTGTGCCTCACTCAAGGCCTCCTTGAGATCGGTTACTATTTCTTTTTTGTTGGCCAGGGTTCTCCCCATCCTGTATCACCTCCTTTACGGTTGGAATTTTTTGGGTCAGAGATTACACAGTCATAAAACGACAAAACCTCCAGCTTCTTGCCAGAGGTTGCCTAGTCGTTTATCTCAATTTCTAATCAAAGAAATTGCTTGATAAGACTGATGGACATTGACCTCGGCAGGAAATTAAGCAAACGCGCCTGCTGTCTTTGGTATTAGTCGTCTATGAAATGAATATTTATTTGTACTGTTTCATCAAAAATTTCGTTTAGGCTGCCTCAGTCAAACTTAAATCTCGTAAAGCACTAGCATCAACCTGAATTGATGGACCCATGGAAGCGGAAATATATACAGTACGCCAGTAACGACCCTTTGCTCCCGAAGGGCGATTGCGGTCAACGGTTTCCTGTAAAGCTTTTAAATTAGCTAGCAAATCTTCCGCCGAAAAAGATGCCTTACCAAACATAACATGAACGATGCCACTTTTGTCAGCCCGAAACTCTAACTTACCAGCTTTGAATGCCTGAACGGCTGGTTCTAGATCGGCGGTAACAGTTCCCGCCTTGGGAGATGGCATTAAACCTTTTGGTCCTAAAACACGACCTAGTTTAGCTACTTTGGGCATCATATCAGGAGTAGCAATCAAAATATCAAAATCCATCATGCCTTTGGAGATCTCTTCAATTAGCTCTTCTGAACCATAGATTTCTGCTCCCGCTTCTTCTGCCTCTTTGACTTTTTCGCCACGAGCTATTACCGCAACTCTAACGGTTTGTCCTGTACCTTTGGGCAGACTTACAGTAGTTCTAAGCTGCTGGTCAGTGTACTTGGGATCGATACCTAGCTTGATGTGTGCTTCTGCTGTCTCATCAAATTTTGCTGTAGCAGTCTCCTTGAGCAAGTTTAGAGCTTCTAAAGGATCGTAGGCTTTGTCTTCGTCAACTTTTTTGATTAACTCTCGCATTCGGCGAGACATTTTATTGGTCATGGTTAATTCTATCCTTGGGTAACTAGCGAAGTGGTTTACTTCTCCCCATTAAATTGGTAAGTAATAAGTTTCTGATGGCTGGAAATATGGTCAATCAGCGATGCCTACGGCTAAGCTTCGCTAATCGCCACACCCATATTTTTAGCCGTCCCCGCCACAATTTTCATTGCTGCTTCAATGTCATTGGCATTGAGATCGGGCATTTTGGTTTGAGCAATTTCTTTGAGCTGATCTTTGCTAATCGTTGCTACCTTTTGCTTATTTGGCTCATTTGCACCCTTTTCTATGCCCGCTGCTTTTTTAATTAGAACAGACGCAGGAGGGGTTTTGAGAATAAAGGTAAAGCTGCGATCTTCAAATACAGAAATTTCTACAGGAATTACTAGTCCTGCTTTCTCTGCTGTTTTGGCATTATATTCTTTGCAGAATGCCATAATATTAACACCATGTTGACCCAAGGCAGGACCAACAGGAGGTGCAGGGTTAGCTTTACCCGCAGGCAAAGCTAATTTAATTAACGCTACAACTTTTCTAGGCATTTTTTAGTTTTGTTTCTCGACTTGATTAAACTCCAATTCTACTGGCGTATCTCGCCCAAAAATAGATAGTAAGGCTTTTAGCTTACTTCTTTCTGGGCTAACTTCAATTACCTCCCCTTCAAACTCTTTAAATGGGCCAGAAAGGACGGCAATCTTATCGCCAATTTCCATGTCAATTTTCATGACAGGCTCTTGTTCTTCAGCTTGCTTGAAAATGCGCTCTACTTCAGCGCGAGACAGTGGCAACGGCTTAACATGACCCCTACCTCTACCATAACGACGCTTTTGTTCGGCACCTACAAAGTTAATCACATTAGGGGTGTTTTTGACTACCTGCCAGGCATCATCATCCATCAGCATTTTCACTAGAACATATCCAGGGAAAACTTTTTCGTCGCTGGTATAGCGTGAACCGTCTTTACGAATTTTGACGCTAGGAGTTTGGGGAATCTGTACCTGCATAACGCGATCGCCTATGTCTAGGGTTTGAATCCGCATTTCCATATCGGTTTTAACACGCTTTTCACATCCTGAAGCTACCTGTATAGCGTACCAACGAGGACTACCTTTGGTTTTTACATTAACCTGCACCTCTTCTGTCTGCTGATTATCATCTTCTGGTATGTCTGCGGCATTAGTCATAATTAAAATACTTTTCCTGCTCCCCAAGTAAAGAATTTATCGATTAGATAAATTATTGTGGACACTAAAATAACCATCAGAATTACTGCTGCTGATTCACTAATCAACTGTTGACGAGAGGGCCAAACAACTTTTCCTAATTCTTCTTTGGTCTGAATGGCAAATTCGGTAACACCGTTGCCACCTGCTGATTCCTTAGCTGCTGGCGTGTCTTTTTTTACTATATCTTTTTTAGTCAAAACTGTTACCTCGCGAAGGTATTCGCTGAAAATAATTTATATGCTACTATCTTTAAAATATTAGCTGCAAAGCAAAATAATCAAATTGCGACTATCTAATCACTGCTTGATTACTTCATTTTTTACTCACCAGAAACCTGCTGATAGCTATTATTAAGCTTAACCAATTATTGAGGAAATAGCTGATGGAGATTAACGAGTTGGTTGGACTTTTTTGATGCTTAGTTCTTCCTTGGGAAATACGCGCCTTGGAGGACTTGAACCCCCGACATCCGGTTTTGGAGACCGACGTTCTACCAACTGAACTAAAGACGCATCTATTTAACTGACTTTAACTCCCGCCAGTCGTTCCCAATTATATCCCATTTGTGCATTTTTCAATTAAAAAAGTAGGTTCTAAATATTTGCGGGAAAACTTAGATAGGGCGATCAAAACGCTGTTTGATTCTAGTGGCTTTACCTACGCGATCGCGCAAATAATATAGCTTGGCACGACGAACCTTACCACGACGCTCTACTTTAATCTTAGAAATCATGGGAGAGTGCAGCAAAAATACTCTTTCTACTCCTACCCCTTGAAACACTTTACGCACAGTGATGGTTTTATTAATACCACCATTCTGCATGGAGATTACTGTGCCTTTATAAGGCTGTACTCGCTCCTTGTTTCCTTCTGTAATTCTGACACCCACTTCTACAGTGTCACCAACATAAATATCAGGCAAATCTGATTTAAGATGTTCGGCTTCTATTGAACGTATTATAGCTTCGGCATTCATGGCTAGTATAAAAACTCACGATTTACCATGATAGCTTTTTTTCAGCCAATGGGGAAGAGGAAATCGCAGTAGTTTACCTTAAAGTATTTTATTTCAACAGCATTTAGTATCATTCTTGACTCTCGACATCATTCCCAATTGGCAGAGAAACTGTGAACTTGGTTTTACCTGGAAGTGTAGCTTTGTCTGATAAAACATTTACTGTAATACTACCTTCATGATGTTCAATTATTTGTTTGGCAATTGTCAATCCTAACCCTGTGTTGTTACCAGAGGATTTGGTAGTGAAAAAAGGATCGCACATTTTTTGCACTACTTCTGGCTCTATTCCTTCTCCTGTATCAATAATATCTACTGTAAGATTGTTTTGCTGCTGGTAAAGATTTATAGTTAATATTCCCTGTGAACCTATAGCATCTATGGCATTTTGAACTAGATGAAACCAAAGCTTTTGTAATTCTTCTGGGTAGCAATAAATAGTAGGAACATTGCCGTAATTCCTCATGATTTGAATACCTTTAGACATCTGTTTGGCAAGCGAGCTTAAAGCAATTTCAATAGTGTTTTTAAGATGAGCCTGGCGTTTTTGAATATTAGTTTTTTGAATATCGGCATAGTTATCAAGAGCTTCAATAATCTTGGTGAATTTATCAGTCGAATCAGCAATGTGTTCTACACTTTTGTGCAAATTATTAATTAGGTAAGCATTTTCTAAAATTGCTAAATAGTCTTTACCTGTCAATAGGGGTAGAAACTCTTCTATTTCTTCATCAGAACCCAAGTTTAATAAAATATCGGCGGTTTTCTCTGTTTCGGCGATTTTAAATCTTTCCAGTTTGACAATAATTTTAGCTTTTAGTTCTTGTTTTTCTGCGGTTGACAACAGCAAGTTAACGTTTCTACTTCTAGCTTGTTTTAATAATGCTATGAAATATTTTTGTTGCTCAGGTGAGAGCTGCTGCAAGAAAATAGGTAAATCTTTTAAGTTAGACTCTTTAAATTGATTCAACTCTGCTAAAGAAGTTTTTATTTCTAATAGGGGATTATTAACTTGCTGGCTAATACCCGCGGTTATTTTTTCTAAAGCCAAATATTTATTTGATTTAATTATTTGTTTTTGACTTTTCTTAAGCTGATTTACTGTTTCTTTTAGTTTTTCATTTCTAGCTTGTAACTGATGTTTTAGATTGACTAAAGAAAGCTGATTTTTGACTCTAATTAAAACTTCGTGCATCTGAAATGGTTTTTGAATATAGTCAGCACCACCAATGGCAAAAGCTTTGACTTTATCTACCGATTCGCTAATAGCACTAATAAAGATTACGGGAATATGTTTAGTTTTAGGATTACTTTTTAACTGTTTACACACCTGATAACCATCTAAATCTGGCATCATAATATCTAATAAAATTAAGTCTGGGGGATTAATTTCGGCTGCGGAAAGCGCAAGTTTGCCATTAGGAACAGGTCTAACTTTATATTCATATTTAGTTAAAATATCTACTAATAAATGTAGATTTTGAGGAGTATCGTCCACAACCAAAATATTGTTTAATTCCTGGGCAATCATCAAACTTCTCATGATTTTATTTCCTCGTATAAATACTAATTTTGTAGTAATAAATTTAAAATATGTTCGTATTCAAAATTGTCAATGTGTTGATTTATTGCCTGAGCAAGCAACTGATTTTTATCAGCAATTTTCTTGATAGTTTGATTGATTTTTTCTAAATCTATTGCCATGATTGATTGCTGAAGCTCTAAAATCAATTCAGCCGATAAAGTATTAAAAGAATCTGAATTAAGTTGCGATAAGCTTAGCGGCATGGCTTTGCTACGCAATTCTTTGGTGGTTATACTATCTGTCTCCGCATAGGTATAACACACACCTAAATGCTTCGTCATCATCGCCAACAGTTCCTCAGCTTGAAATGGCTTGCGCATAAAGTCATCACAGCCCGTATCTATAATCACTGTTTTTTCTGACTGCATGGCACTAGCAGTGAGGGCAATAATTTTGGTTTTAGATAACTTGTCTGTCTTGATTTTGCGTACAGCTTCATAGCCATTCATGTTAGGCATCCTAATATCCATAAAGATTAAGTCTGGCTGCCATTCTTGCCATAAAGCGATCGCTTGTACTCCATCGGCTGCTTCTTTAACAGCAAAACCCAAAGGCTTAATTAACTCTACTAGCAACTCACGATTATCAGATTTATCATCCACAACTAAGATGCGGTATTGAGGTTGATTTGCCTCTAAACCAATAACTTTTCTTTGAGGTTGTTTAGCGGGTATTTGTTCTGGGGTGCTTATCTGCACTAGCACCTTAAATTTAAAGACGCTGCATACATTTTCTATTGAGCGAACCTGAATATCTCCTCCTAAAAGCTGAACAAATTTACGACTAATAGCCAAACCTAATCCCGTTCCTTCCTTAGCTTCTCTTCCAGACTGAGTTTGTACAAACGGTTCAAATAATGAATCTATTTCTGCTGCTGCAATACCCTTACCTGTATCTTCTACGGTAAAGACAAGCATGATATCTGTATGGGGTTCAATCTCATCAGCATTATCCTTAATAGGCATAACTCTCAGTACCACGCTGCCTTGGTTGGTAAACTTGAGCGCATTATTAAGTAAATTAATCAGAATCTGGCGTAATTTGCCTTGATCTGTTTTGATGTATTGCGGTGTCTGTTCTGCAACTTCAAAATTAAACTGCAACTTTTTATTGCTAGCTTTAAGAGCAAACATTTGCTCTAAATCTTTTAAAAACTCGTAGAGATCGAAGTTAGTTTGTTCGAGGGTGAAACGTTCTGCCTCTATTTTAGATAAATCTAAAACATTGTTAATCAGTCCTAACAAATGTTTTCCACTATGGCTAATAATTTCTAAATGCTTTTGTTCTGCTTTGGGTAAAGCCTGGTTGCGAGTTATCAGTTGGGCAAAGCCTAAAATAGCATTTAGAGGTGTTCTGAGTTCATGACTCATATTGGCTATAAAGGCACTTTTAGCTTGATTAGCTACCTCCGCTTTTTCTTTGGCGGTAGATAATTCAGCAGTGCGCTGTTCTACCTTTTGTTCTAAATCAGCATTAAATTGTTTTAACTTTAAGGTTGAGGCTTCTAAACTATCAATTACCTGATTGTAATGATTTGCCACATGACCAATTTCGGTAAAGGGTTCTACGGGAACTCGTAAACTCAAATCTTGGTTAGCTGCTTGCAGATTCATTACCTGCAACATTTGGTAAACAGTGCTTTTGGCATAGTGTTCTGAAATATTTAGTCCTCTCTCCTCGTTTATAGCTGAGACCCTTAAGGGTGTAAAGCGATTAACGATCTTGAGTACAATCCAAGTTATGCTAAATGCCCAAATACCACATATTGCTATACCCAGCAGTTGAATCAAAAGCTGATTCAAGCGATTACCAGCAGGTAAAAGTTCTAGGTTGCCAAATAAAGCAACGGCGAGAGTTCCCCAAATACCCCCACCCAAATGAACAGGAATCCTATCGATCGCATCATCTATTTGCCAGTACTGTAGTAGGTAACTGCACCAAATACAGATAATTCCGCCAATAAAGCCAATAATAATGGCAATTTGGGGGTTAACTAGATTACAAGCAGCAGAAATTGACACTAAACCCGCCAGAGATCCATTAATTAAAAATTCGACTCTAATGGTTTTTAATCTTTGCCAACTAACAAATCCTGCACCAAACATTCCTGATGCACTAGCTAGCATAGTATTGAGGATGATTAAAGCAACTTTGCTAGTTAAAGCCAAAACGCTGCCACCGTTAAAACCCAGCCATCCCAGCCAAATCAACATAGCCCCTAAAACAGAAAAAGGTAGATTTGAACCATGAATTTGAACCGCTTTACCTGATGCTGTAAAACGCCCTGTTCTCGCACCGATAATTAAAACCACTGCCAGAGAAACCCAACCACCTACGCTATGAACTACCGTTGAACCTGCAAAATCAACAAACCCTTGACGCGCTAAAAAACCAGTTACATTATCTGTATGCAGACCATTCCAAGCCCAATGGCAAAAAACAGGATAGATTAACCCTGAAACCA
Source organism: Chroococcales cyanobacterium (assembly GCA_038259125.1). Classification (GTDB taxonomy): domain Bacteria; phylum Cyanobacteriota; class Cyanobacteriia; order Cyanobacteriales; family Xenococcaceae; genus Waterburya. The sequence continues at coordinate 21,675 of JBBSPC010000050.1, forward strand.
GAACGGTAATAATTACATAGGCTCTAAATCTTAAACGTTCTGCGGTAGCACCAGAAACAATAGTAGCGCAAGTGCTACAAAACATCATCTGAAAAATAAAATAGACAATCTCTCTAGCAGAGAAAGATTCTGGGTTGAAAAAGAAATTATTTGTACCAATCAACCCCATGGCTGAAATTCCAAATGCCAAGGCATATCCAAATGCCCAGAAAAGCATAATGGAGATGCCTAGATCTATAAGATTTTTGATGGCTACGTTGATACTATTTTTGGTTCTGGTAAGCCCAGACTCTAAGCACATATAGCCTGGCTGCATTAGTAAAACCAGAAACGTGCAAAATAGCAACCACAAGTAATTAGAATTCATGGGTATTCAAGTCGAGTGGGAGTGATAGGATTAATCTTCGGTTCAATTATTCTCTCTTTTTTTGGAATTGGCACTAATATCGCTATGCTCAAGTAGGGAATAACTTATTGGTTTAAATGGCTTTAATTTTTTTGGTTGGTTTGTCTTTAGTTATTTGGCTATTTTTGTTATTGTTTTGGGGTGGGTTTTGGCTATCTAATCAACGTCTAAAGGATGGTGATTACAAATTAAAAAAATATCCTACCGTTTGGGCAATTGTTCCTGCTAGAGATGAGGCGGAAGTATTACCTGTAAGCTTGCCTTCTTTGTTAAATCAAAACTATGAGGGTGAATTTTCTGTTGTTTTGGTTGATGATAATAGTTGCGATCGCACTTCTCAAATAGCCCAGCAAACTGCCGATAAACTTAATAAAGCAGATAAATTAAAGGTAATTAAGGGCAAAACTCTTGCTAAAGGCTGGAAAGGCAAGCTTTGGGCAATAGAGCAGGGAATTTACTCTGCTCAACCAACTCCTGATTATTTTTTATTTACTGATGCAGACATTAAACACGATCTCAATAATTTGAGTCAGTTGATCTATAAAGCACAAACAGAAAATTTAGACTTGGTTTCTCTAATGGTCTTGTTGCGCTGCGAAAGTTTTTGGGAAAAGTTATTAATTCCTGCTTTTGTCTTCTTCTTTCAGAAGCTTTATCCTTTTGCCTGGGTTAATAATCCTCATAAATCCATAGCTGCTGCTGCGGGAGGCTGTATCTTAATTAGTTACCAAGCTTTATTAAACATTGGTGGTATTACAGCTATCAAAGATGCCCTGATCGATGATTGTGCTTTGGCAACCGCCGTCAAATCTCAAGACAAAAATATTTGGTTAGGGTTAAGCAAAACAACTACTAGCCTGCGCCAGTACGATAATTTAAAAGTAATTTGGGATACTATTGCTCGTACCGCCTTCGATCAGTTGAACTATTCTTTCTTGTTACTAGTCGGTACAATTATGGGCATGAGTATTATTTATTTAGCTGCACCTATATGTTTGGTTATAGGAATAATAACTACTAACTGGCTATTAACAACAATGGCATTACTCACTTGGTTATTGATGGCTTGTGTTTACATTCCGACCCTAAGACTATATAACTTATCAGTTCTTTGGGCATTTAGCCTAAGTGCGATCGCCTTTTTATACACATTGATGACTATTGATTCGGCAATTAAATACTATCAGGGCAAGGGAGGTAGTTGGAAAGGAAGGACTTATCAATAGTACTAAAGTCACTTGTTAAAAAAAAACATAATGCTTATTGACTTTTTTCTAGTTTTGATTTTTCTAAGAGAGTCATGAGTGAAAAACTAGGCTTAATCTAGGCTGGCTAAAAATGTTGATAACTACGCCAATCCCAATAGTTATAGTCAACCACTTGATAGTCGAAATAGCAGAATATATCTTGTCTACTTTTTGCTCTAAAGTATCAACTTTTTGTCCTAAAGTATCTATCTTTTCGATCTTAGGTTCAATTTGACTGAATTTAAATTCAATTACTGAAAGCTTTTCGGCGTTTTTGACCAGCTGGTTAAGTATTGCCCCTTCATATTGGGCTTTGGTTTCTGGGTTGGTCATTGCTATTGTTAAATTAAATTGTGAAAAGACATTCTTTACTGATTAGCAATTGTACAGAATGCCTTGATTATATTTGTTAATCTACTTTCTACAATTTTTTAAGTCAAAGATGCTAAAAATGCAATTTAAAACTAATTCAGTAAAACTATGTTAGCAATGCCAAGAAAAGCAAATATAGATGATTCGACTCATAAGGTAAGTATATACAACTAATTTAAAAGGTGAAGCAGAAAGGCAATTAAGGCAGGGAGAAAATAAAAAGTTTTTATTTTATGTTCAATTTTATCTAGCTAGTTACTAAAATTTTAATTTAAAATCTTAATCCTAAAACTAACCAAGTTTGAGTTACCCTCAGATAGATTACGTTCCTTAACATACGATAATTTATCAAAAATGCGAGCTTTATTAATTTATCCTGTTTTTCCTCAAACCTTTTGGTCATACGACAAAATTTTAGAACTAGTTGACCGCAAGGTATTGTTACCACCTTTGGGGATGCTTACCGTGGCTGCTATCTTGCCCCAAGAATGGGAATTTAAATTAGTTGATCGCAATATTAGAGAAGTCAGTGAAGCTGAATGGGACTGGGCAGAAATAGTAATTTGTTCTGCCATGATTGTCCAAAAGCAAGACTTACTAGAGCAAATTCAAGAGGCGAAAAGACGAGGTAAACTAGTGGCGGTAGGTGGTCCTTATTCTACTTCTTTACCCGACGAACCGAAGGCAGCAGGAGCAGATTTTCTGATTCTAGATGAAGGAGAGTTAACCTTACCGATGTTTGTCGAAGCTATAGGCAGAGGAGAAACTAGCGGCATCTTCCGCGCCACAGAAAAACCTGATGTGACTACCACTCCTGTCCCCCGCTACGATTTGCTAGAGCTTGATGCCTATGATTCGATGTCGGTGCAGTTTTCCCGTGGTTGCCCGTTCCAGTGTGAGTTCTGCGATATTATTGTTCTCTATGGTCGCAAACCCCGTACCAAAGATCCAGCACAGTTATTAAGAGAGTTAGATTATCTCTATGAATTAGGTTGGCGACGTTCAGTGTTTATGGTAGACGATAACTTTATTGGTAATAAGCGCAACGTCAAGCTATTTCTTAAAGAATTAAAAATTTGGCAAGAGAAACATCAATATCCTTTTGATTTTAATACCGAGGCTTCTGTAGATATTGCTGCCGATTCGGAACTGATGGAATTAATGGTACAGTGCAACTTTAATGCTGTCTTTTTGGGGATTGAAACCCCTGATGAGTCTAGTTTACAGTTAACTAAGAAATTCCAAAATACCCGTAGTTCTTTAGCAGATACGGTCGATACCATGATTAGGGCGGGGTTACGTCCAATGGCGGGATTTATTATCGGTTTCGATGGCGAGAAAACTGGTGCAGGTCAACGAATTATTGATTTCGTCGAAGAAGCAGCCATACCCACCGCTATGTTTGGGATGTTGCAGGCTCTACCCCTAACTGCTTTATGGTCACGTTTAGAAAAAGAAAATCGCCTACGTGACAGTAATCAGCAAGACATCAACCAAACTACCTTAATGAATTTTATGCCTACTCGTCCCATAGAAGAAATTGCTCAGGAGTACATTCTGGCATTTTGGACACTATACGAGCCAAAAACCTATCTAGATAGAGTTTATCGCTGTTTTCTAAAGCTAGGAGTAGCAAAACACGAAGTGCCTTTTACTATGCCAAATTGGGTAGATATTCGCGCCTTGGGAATAGTTATTTGGCGACAGGGTGTCAAACGAGATACCCGCTGGAAGTTTTGGCATCATTTATTGGGTATTTTACGCCATAATCCTGGAGTTTGGGAGCATTACCTAACCATGTGCGCTCATAACGAGCATTTTCTCGAATATCGCCAAATTGTCAAGGATGAAATTGAAGCGCAGCTAGCAGAATTTCAAGCACAGGAAAAGCAGTTACAGCCAGCACCTGAAAAGGTGGAGGCGATATTAGGACTACGCAAAGCCTAATCCCATACTAACTGACGTTAAAACAGATCATAGATCTGTAAAGTTACGCACGGAATTTGATACTTTGCACCTTAATCAAATAAAGAATATCAAGATCAGTTAAAATTCAACCTGGGGTAGTTAATCAATAATTAATTACCTCTTTTAACTTCAAATAGTAAATACCTTTTAATGATCTGGCCGTTTAATAAAACTAAAAAACAAATTGCGCGTATTGAAATCACTGGTGCGATCGCTTCTGAGACTCGTAAACACGTTCTTAAAGCTTTTAAAACCATTGAAGAAAAGAAATTTCCTGCCCTGCTGTTACGCATCGATTCTCCTGGGGGGACAGTGGCAGATTCTCAAGAAATCTTTGCCGCCCTTCAGCGATTGCAGTCTGAAAAAGACGTTAAGGTTGTCGCTAGCTTTGGCAATATTTCCGCTTCAGGAGGAGTTTATATTGGCGTAGGCGCAAAGCACATCGTTTCTAACCCAGGTACTATCACAGGCAGCATTGGGGTAATTCTGCGAGGTAATAATTTAGAACGACTATTGGACAAAGTAGGAGTTTCTTTCAAGGTAATTAAATCTGGACCCTACAAAGATATTTTGGCGTTTGATCGCCAATTAACCGAGGAAGAAGAAGTTATTCTTCAACAGTTAATTGATGTTAGCTATGGTCAGTTTGTTGCCACCGTAGCTAAAGGTCGTGGCTTAGACGAAGAGACGGTCAGAACCTTTGCTGACGGTCGGGTATTCACTGGTGAACAGGCTTTAGAACTAGGTCTGGTAGATCGTTTGGGTACAGAAGAAGATGCCCGTCGTTGGGCAGCAGAATTAGTCGGGCTAGATCCTGAAAAAACCGAATGCTTTAATATTGAAGAACCAAAACCGTTTATTAATCGCTTTATTCCTGGTAGAAGCCAAGTTAGGTCTGGCATTGGCATGGCGATCGATTCACTCCAGTTCGATCTTGCTACTAATGGTTTACCCCTATGGCTATATCGTCCCTAAATCAATGCTGATTGATTAATGGATGTTCTCTATAAATACCTGAGATTTCGAGGAGTCGAGATTGGCAAATATATAAAACAAAATTTATCACATAATTTATCCGTGCCGACTGCTAAGTAGATCGGTTTAATTAAATATAAAACGGTGATGACAGGTAGTAGGTAGGGCGGGCGGAAACGCTATATGCGGGCAAGCTCTTTGTGTTTAGGGAGCTTGTTCCACGCCCGTCAGGTAGTAGAGAAAAATTAAACTTTGACATCTTATAAATTATTTCACCCACCTACTTATATATTCAAGATCTTCAGTTTTGCTCTTCTACTTTGACCAAATGGATAAATAAAACAAAGCTAATTCACATCAAGTATGAGGTATCCTAGCATAGAGAATAAGCCAACCAAACTAAGAAGAAAAGCGGTGCTAGATCTCAAACTAATTAGAGCCAACCCTCAACACATTGAAGAATTAATTAATCGTCGTAATGGTAATTATGACATCCAGCCAATCAGAGAATTAGATAGTGCTTCTAGAGAGCTAGAAACTAACCGCAGCCAACTTAGCGCGCGTGGTAACGAAATTGGCAAAAAGATTGGCAAAAAGATTGGTGGTGGTAGCGATCCTCAAGGAGATGAGATAAATCAGCTTAAGGCTGAAGGTAACGACATAAAAACCCAGTTAAGTGAATTAGAACCCCAAGAAAGAGAATTAAAAGCCAAGATTGAAGCTCTTTTATTAGAATTACCTAATTTGCCTGATGAATCTGTCCCCGTTGGCAAAAGCGAGGACGATAACGTAGAGATTAAACGCTGGGGCGATGAATATATAACTGATAGCGAGAATGTATTGTCTCATTGGGAAATAGGCGAGAAATTAGGCATCTTAGATTTTAAACGGGCAGTAAAAGTGGCACAGAGTCGCTTTGTTAATTTAGTTGGCGCAGGGGCAGCATTAGAAAGGGCTTTAATAAGCTTTATGCTAGATAAGCAAATTGAGGCTGGTTATATTGAAGTGATGCCTCCTATATTAGTAAATAGCGATTCTTTACAGGGTACAGGTCAGTTACCAAAGTTTGCTGAAGATAGCTTTAAATGCAGCAAAGATGATTTATGGTTAACACCTACTGCTGAAGTACCCGTTACCAACTTCTATCGAGATGAGGTTTTAGAAGATACAGAGTTACCGATCCGCCATTGTGCTTATACTCCTTGTTTTAGGAGAGAAGCAGGCAGCGCGGGCAGAGATAGCAGAGGTTTAATTAGGCTGCATCAATTTAATAAAGTAGAGTTGGTTAAAATAGTTGCCCCTGAAACTTCTGATGCAGAACATCAGACTTTGGTAAAGAATGCCGAGGCTATACTCCAAGCTTTAAAATTGCCTTACCGTATCTTAGAACTCTGCACAGGGGATATTGGTTTTGGGGCTGCAAAATGCTTTGACCTAGAGGTGTGGTTGCCTTCGGCAAAAATGTATCGTGAAATCTCTAGCTGTTCTAACTGTAAAGATTTTCAAGCCCGTCGTGCTAATATTCGCTTTAAACAAGCGGGCAAAAAAGGAACACAGTATGTTCATACTCTTAATGGTTCAGGTTTGGCAGTTGGACGCACTATGGCAGCAGTATTAGAAAACTATCAGCAGCCTGATGGCACAGTTAAAATACCTGATGTGCTGCAACCTTATTTAAAGCGAGAAATTTTGTAGATATTGATTTGTGGGCGAAAAACCTTTCGCCCCTAAAGTTATTAACTAATGTTATTTCTGTGCGTGAATTGTCCAGGCTGCCATTGAGCAGGGGACAATTGGTTCAATTAATTCAACAATTGCCTGAGCGTAACTCCCAATTTCGCTTTGCGCCCCTTTTCCTAAACGTAACCCAATAAAGTTAAGAGTCGCCTGTAAGCTTACTGTCCAAACCCAAGACGTATAAACAGAAGGAACTAAAACCCCTCTAGCCTGTTCTCTACCTACTCCCAACTCTAAAAGCTCAGAATACGCCTGATAGCTGTTTTCGCATTGTTCTTGGTATATGGCGATCGCTTTTTGATTAACTTGGGGTTCTAAACTACCAAGAGTCGCCTGTTTATTATTTTTTGACTGCTGCCTAAAGGTAAGAGGAATATAAAATTCGTTGCTATCATCAATTGATACATAGCGAAAACTTTTCTCATTCCAGCCAAGTTGCTCCTCGTTATGATTGCTAGCAATCACGTGCTTCCACCATTGGCGACATATATAAAGAGGTGCTTTTACCTTGAATTTGAAGACAACTCCTCTAAAGGGTGATGTGTGCTGATGCTTAATCAAGTAATTAATTAATTTAATATCTTTTTCACTCAGTACATCAGAACTTTTTTCAAAAGACGCTCTAGCATCATTAACTATACTCAAGTCGCTGCCCATCGAATTGATAAGTTCAATTCTACTTTTGCCATCATTTAATGGATCTCTGTACATTAGATAATTAATTTAATTTTTGCCTTCAACTGTTTTATATTTTACGTTTCGTTAGACTTTGGGTAAGGTAACACCAGAGCCTTGATTTTGATATTTACCTCCGCGATCTGCGTAGGTTGTTTCACAAGCTTCTCCCTCAAAAAATAATAGTTGCACTACACCCTCATTGGCGTAAATTTTTACGTCAGCACTAGAAGCGTTACTAAATTCTAAAGTAATACTTTCTCCCTGCCAGGAAGCTTCTAAAGGAGTAGTATTAGCAATGACTCCTACTCTGGCATAAGTTGATTTACCCAAGCAAATAGCCGTCACGTTAGCAGGCATTTTAATACTTTCTAAGGATGCTCCTAAACCATAACTATTTGCAGGGATAATAAAATAAGCTGAACCATCTCGATCGTGGTGAAGTTCAGCCTGCTCTAAATTATGAGGATTAAACTTTTTAGGATCGATGATAGTTCCAGGAATATGTCTAAATATCCGAAAATCATGAGGAGATAGACGGATATCGTAGCCATAAGAACTTAATCCCCAGCTAATGGTAGATACTGCTTGTTTTGCGCCTAAAACTGCTTTTCTAATTGATTTTTCCTCAAAAGGAGAAATCATACCTTGTCGAGCTTGGTAGATAATCCACTTATCATTTTTAATCATGTTTGAGATACTGTTGCCAACTCTAACTATTTGTAAGCAGAGAGTATCTTAACAAGCAAAACGTTAGTATTGATGTTGATATTAGTGTTCTTTAATCTTTGATGCTTCTTCTGAGCAATAAGGGGCAGATCTGACGAAACTGTCACGAAGGGTAATCTAGCTCGAAACCCTCGTCGCATAAGCATCCCAAAATTGAAATTATGCAGCCATTTGAATTTGAATTGGTAGCCGTTCATCAAGATTCAAGCAGAAAGTTCTATAAGGATTAACATGACTCCAAATTAAAGGTGTTAATGACCTTAAACCGTTTTTATTGGTCAAAAGATCTAATTTAGTGGGAATATGTGTCTAGTGTTCGATTATTCCTTCTGGCTGCTAAAAACGTTTCATTGATGATAAATAATGCTATTTATTCGAGTGTTGATAATTTTGTTAGCTAAAAATTATTTTTAAAAAGAAAAAACCGTTCTTAGAGTCCCAGAGACAATTGTGCCATTACTATCCTGGTTGGCAGCATTAGTAATTACTTGAACTAAAGGCGTAATGCGAATATTATAGCAATACAAAGTTATCTTAGGACAAAATCAGCTAAAATCAAGACAATCGTAAAATTCAAGATTTAACTAGATTTCAACAGTTTGTGAAGCAACATCAAGATAAAACCCAAAAGAAAATAGCTGAGCTATGGGGAGAGAATCTCACACAGCAAAATGTTAGTGATGTAATGAAAAAGCTGA
>JBBSPC010000051.1:0-29952 GCA_038259125.1 Chroococcales cyanobacterium
CTCTTTCATGTTTTGTTAACGGTTTGTTAACTCTGGTAGCGCAATTACTCAACGCTCAGTCCATCTCTTTTGGTCGTCTGTTTCCTTTGCCTCTAAGTCATTTCATTTCAGCGATTTGGCTTTCTCTGATTCTTCTTGATTGTAAAAAACCTACCCTTGTGAGCACCCCCCTTCGGGTTCAGCAGTTTGCTCAAGTCGGGGAACGCGCGAGATTGGGGTCTGGGAGAAAGTTCCCCCAGGAATAAGTTATGGTTCTCACAGATAAATTTCAAATATAACGAGAAGAGTAACCGTTTTCAATTCACACTAGACGTATATTTCAATTGCTGATTAAAAGATATAGATTTTGGTTGGCTACCAGTATTGCTGTAGCTATTTTATTTAGTTTGTTGTCGGGATTAGGTTTAGCTTTTGAAACGGCTTATACGATTCAAGATGATGCTAGGCAGCACGTTTTTTGGCTACAGAGGTTAAACGATCCTACTCTTTTTAACCATGATTTAATCGCCGATTACTTTAGTTCTGTTGCCCCAGCGGGATATAAGTTTATCTATTGGCTAGCTAATTCCTGGGGACTTGAACCTTTTTTATTTAACAAAATAATTCCTACATTATTAGGTATCGGTAATACCATTTACTTATTTTTGGTAACTGTGGAAATCTTTCCCGTACCTCTAGCTGGGTTTTTGGCAAGCTTGCTATTAAATCAAAATCTCTGGATGCTCGATGATTTATCTTCGGGAACTCCTAGAGCCTTTTTTTATCTCGTTTTTTTAGGCTTTATTTATTATTTACTGCGCCAAAGCTTGTTTCCTTATCTTTTGTTTATAATTTTGCAGGGTTTGTTTTATCCTGTGACGGTGTTGATTTCCGCTGGCGTGCTGGTTATAAATTTGATTACTCAAAAAAAAGGACGCTACTTTTATTTAGTAGGACTACTTTTAGCAATTGCAATCTTAGCTATCTATAAACTACAGATGGCTGAATTTAATCAGGTTATTAGTTTAGCAACAGCTAGACAACTGCCAGAATTTTATCCTGGGGGTAGAAGCTCATTTTTCTTAAATAATCCGTTTGCTTTTTGGCTAACGGGAAGACGAAGTGGCTTTTTTCCTTTTGAATGGCAATACTTTTTGCTTTGTCTTCTAGTCTTGTTGGTGCCAAATACAATTAGACATCCTCGTCGGTTTCCTCTAGTAAGGCAAATTAAGCCTCAAGTAAGAATTATCTGGCAAATACTGTTAGCTTCTAGCGTCTTATTTTTCTTAGCTCATCTGTTATTATTCAAGCTACATTTACCTAGTCGTTATTCTCAACACAGCTGGAGAATCGTAATTGCTTTAGTTGATGGTATTGCGATCGCTATACTTTTTGACAGAATTAAAGACAAAATCTACAAACCCTTAATTATGGCGATCGCAATTTGCTTTCTGCTGTATCCTACCTATGCTGTACAATCTTACCCTTATCGATTGGGCTATGTGAACGGCAATGCACCAGAACTATATCAATTTTTACAGCAGCAATCTAAAGATATTATGATTGCTACCCTCAGCGAAGAAGGTGATTTTATTCCTAGCTTGGCTCAACGTTCGGTTTTGGTCGCCGCAGAATATAGTATTCCCTATCATTGGGATTATTATCAGTTAATTCGCCAAAGAATCCAGGATTTGATTAAGGCTCAATATAGCACTGACCTAATAGAAATAAGCGATTTTGTGCAGAAATATCAGATCGATCTGTGGTTACTAGATAAAAACGCTTTTACTGTTAATTATTTTGCCGATAACTCTTGGTTGGGATTTCAACCAGAAATACACCAGGCAATATCATTGCTGCAAACTCAAAAACCAGTCATTTTCACCCAAATAGATCGATGCAGTGTTTTTCAAACAGCAAATCACAACTTGCTAGATGCTCAATGTTTATTAAATTCAAAGTAGCAACACAATCAAAGGCGGAGTAATACTAAATACTATTCACAAAGGCTACTTATGTATCGCCCCCTTCGCATGGGTGTAGAAATGCTTCTTGTCCACAAAGGCTTAAGCTGCATATAGCATTTCCACACACCCTAAATCTCCCAAGCTTGGTGAACCTAAAGAGGTTTATGCTTAGTTATGAAAGTGACTTATATCAATTGGATTTAGTATAATCTGTAACCAAGATACATTTACAATATTCAGGAAATAAATATAAAAATAAGCCATATTTACAGTAATTTCAACTAAATAGACTATATAAATTAATTTAGCTAATAAATGTTGTTGTGCTTAATTAAACTAGTTTTATAGCCACTAAGACAACTATAGGCTGCTACAAAAGTTTATTGATCGACAATAATGCGATTTACTGTTAAAAATTTTTACTGGATCGATATAGCGATTCTTTTGTTGGCATTAATAGTAACGCTACTAGGCTTAGGCAGTTATGGCTTATACGAACCCCATGAAGGTCATTTTGCCATGGTTGGTCAAGAAATGATTTGGCGTAATAACTGGATTACCCCTTATCTTAATGGTTCACCTTACCTGAATAAGCCACCACTATTGTATTGGTTAATTGCCACTGCTATAACTATTTTAGGTTCAACTGAGTTTTCCGCCAGACTTCCCATTGGTCTAACAGGTTGGTTGGGCATTGTTATTACTTGGAAATGGACAAGAGAACTTTGGGGAATTAACCCCAGTCGCACCGCAGCCTTAATGCTTTCGGTAACTTTAGGCTGGTTTATTTTTACTCATCAAATATTAATTGATGTTTTGTTAGCGACTTTGCTTTTAAGTAGTAATTATTTCCTGTGGCGACTACTTTATCAACCTCGATCCTGGATTAATTGGTTTGGTGTTTATGTATCTCTGGCTTTTTGTATTTTAACTAAAGGCTTGATTGGCGTGGTTTTCCCTTTAATTGGCTGCTTTGGTTTGATTCTAGTTCGGCAAGATTGGAAGATAATTAAGCGTATTAAGCTTTATCAGGGGTTACTGTTGATTTTGGCGATCGCCATACCTTGGTTTGTTGCTGTAGAACTAGCGAACCCTGGTTTTATTCATTACTTTATCATCAACGAACATTTTGAGCGGCTTTTAGATCGTCGTTTTCCTCCCGACTATGAAGTTTCTAAAATAAGTGCGGTAGGTTATCTGGCAATTACCGCCTGCTGGTGTTTTCCCTGGGTCTTGTTTTTACCATCAGTAATTAAGTCTACTTGGCAAGAATGGCAAAGAGGTTTTATGAATAATGCCTCCGTTTTAGATCGCAAAAATAGTGATGGTATATTCCTGTTAGCCACTGCTGCAATCTTACCAGTGGTTTTATTTCTACCTCTTGCTTCACGTCTAATTTATTACAGTATTCCTGCCATTCCACCTTACGTTATTTTATGTGCTGGCTGGTGGGATAAACATCATCGTCCTTCAACAATGTTTCAGCAGTCAATAATGATGAATTACCCTCAAGCAAGTAACGGCGGTAATTCTACCATTAGCACATTGTGTAAATTTCAGGTAGTTAATTGTCCTGCTAAAACCAAGACAATTAATCTGTATGGCGCGATCGCCATTGCTTTAGGAATTAGTTTTTATAGTGTTATTGCCTTACTTCCTTTGTTAATTGAGTTGTTACCATCGGTAATGCAGACGCAAGAAATTAATGGTTTAATAATTGTCGTCGCGATCGCTTTGGGGACTGGCTGGCTAGCTTCAGGCGTTGGGATGTTAAAGCGTTCGGCTTTTGCCTGGATTCCCTTAGTTATTGTGCTAACAATTACTTATCTGGCTACCATTCGTGGATTTTATCTTTATCAGGATCTGCGTTCCTCCAAAACTTTAGTGCAGCAGGCAAATACTTGCCTTAATGCCAGTACTTTGTGGATTTTTGAAGGTTCACGGGAAATAGGTGCAGCAGCAGCAATCAGCTACTATTTGAATCAGGATAAAACAGCTAATGCTACTTTAAAGGGCAATAAAAAAGAAAACACTTATCGTACCGTAATGGTTTTGTCTGACGGAGGCAAAAACCGAATTCCGCCTCGGTTTCCTGGCGATCAACCCGCATATTTAATTACTCATGCACAATTGGAAAATTATTGGAATAGCGATCGCCCTGTGGTATTTCTAACTGATTTTCTGCGTCAACCCAATGACAGCGAAGACCCTTATACTCTTAATTTACCAGAGGGAGTAACTGAACCATATATTGTTAGTGGGCAACGCAGATTATATTTGAATCAGGCTGCAAGTCAGTTGGCTAATCAAAGCTGTTTTTAAGCAAAATATTATCAATGTCTGAGTTTAATTCGTTTCCAGTTGACAACCAAAAATTAGCAGATTTTATATCTCCAGAAATGCAGTCATCGTTTTTTGAAGATTTAGCTTCTGAAGTAATTTCTTTATGTCAAAGTTTGGGATTAACAGATAAAAACAGGGTTTTAGATAATCTAGCTAGACTATGGTTGCCTTTGGCACTAGATTTGGCGATCGCTAAACAGAAATTAGACAGAACTTTAGTTCCAGGTATTTTAGGAAGTCAAGGAACAGGCAAAAGTACTCTCTGCATCATTTTAAAATTTATTCTTAATGCTTTAGATTTTTCTGTAGCCAATCTTTCTATTGATGACCTGTATCTTACCTATTTTGAGAGACAAGCATTACAGCAGCAAGATCCTCGTTTAATCTGGCGCGGACCTCCTGGAACTCATGATGTCAACCTGGGGTTACAGGTAATTGAACAGTGTTTACAGGCGAATGATGAGCTAATTTTAATGCCTCGTTTTGACAAATCGGCATTTAATGGTTCAGGCGATCGCACTACCCTAGAAGCCATAACCAAACCAGATATTCTGCTATTTGAGGGCTGGTTTGTAGGAGTCAAGCCCATTGCCGAAAGTTGCTTTGCTCATCCTCCTGCACCTATTGTCACCCCAGCAGATAAACAGTTTGCTTTAGATAATAATCAGCGTCTACAGGCTTACTTACCTTTGTGGGCTAAACTTGATTATCTGATTGTCTTGTATCTAGAAGATTATCGTCTTAGTAAACAGTGGCGCACTGAAGCAGAACATAAGATGATTGCCACAGGAAAAACAGGCATGAGTGATGCAGAAATAGATCGCTTTGTAGAATATTTTTGGCAATCTCTTCATCCAGAATTGTTTATTAAGCCTTTGACAAGTAGTGCTGATATGGTAGTGGAAATAAAAAGCGATCGCAGTTTTGGTCATATTCACAAAAAAAGCAAGCTATCAAAAGTAGTGAATGATTTAATCAAAAATAGTAGTTGTGATTTGCCTCAAAGTTGAGCTTGGCATTTAAAGGCAAGTTCACCTAATTATTTGTAGGATGAGTAAAATGATAGATAAGATCCTGCAACTGGTTACTACTTATAACAGGATAGATTGTATATTTATAACTGTAAAACTATAGACTTCTATAATAATCAAAAAGTTTTATTTAGTATGAAAAATCCTTTAATAGAAAAACAAGTTATTGAGCAATTACAAGAGCTAGAAGAGGAACAGCAGCTACAGATACTCGATTTTGCTAAATTTCTAGCTAATAAAAAAGTCACTGGTATTTCAGGTAAGAATTTGTTGTGCTTTGCAGGGTCTATTGCTGAAGAAGATTTAGAATTAATGTCTCAAGCAATAGAAAAAGAATGTGAAAAAATAGATATCAATGAATGGTAAATTTTTATTAGATACTAATATTGTTATTGCTTTTTTTCTCAACGATGATTTTGTAATAGAAAAAGTTAGCCAAGCATCAGAAATATTTCTTTCTAATGTAACAGTTGGAGAATTGTATTTTGGTGCCTATAAATCTAACAGAGTAGAAAATAATATCGGGCAAATAGAAAAATTTATTATTTGCAATACGATTTTGAATTGCGATCGTATCACTGCTAAATATTACGGACAGATAAAAAATAAATTAAAAGTAAAAGGTAAGCCAATTCCTGAAAATGATCTTTGGATTGCTGCTATTGCTATTCAGCACAATTTGATATTGGTATCGCGAGATAAGCACTTGCAAGAAATTGATGATTTATCTATACAAAAATGGTGATGCAGAATATAGATCGCTTCGTAGAATATTTTTGGCAATCTCTTCATCCAGAATTATTGATTAAGCCTTTAATATGAAGTCCGCTTAATTAGTTCTAAAATAGTTAAAATTGTCAATATGATCTTAAATCAATGCCCAAATCGTCAAAGACTATTCTGAAAGAGATAATTCCTCAATTCTTATTTAAAACGACTATACTTCTTTAATTCGGAAAGTGACATAAAAGGGATATGTCCTAACCTTAGATGCCGTAAGGCGTTGATCCCTCAGCACGGATTAACTGACGAATGATCGAACAAATGTGTCCTAACCTTATTAGCTGAAGTTATTGCTAGACCATAATTTTTACTGCTAGCGTTTAAAAGTCGAATTTACTAGAGTTACCCAAAATTAGTAGTAAAACGCAAGTAGTTGATGAAGTTGTCTATCGACATATTCGCTTCAGCGATATCGTTTGGACGCTTTTGATTAAAGCCGAACTTACAAAATTGCTCCGTTAATTAAGAGTTTTTACTCGTTCGCGGGGCCAAAAGATTTTGGTGACTTTACCGACGATAAGCTCTTGCGGTACAAAACCCCAATAGTGACTGTCATAGGAATTGTTGCGATTGTCTCCCATAACGAAATAGGAATTATTCGGTATAGTTACGAAATCGTATTTGTAGTCGGGTGGTTCTAAAATATAGTCTTCTGTGAGGACTCGGTTATTAATATAAGTTTTGCCATCTTTGATTTCGATAGTTTCTCCAGGCATTCCTACGATGCGTTTGAGGAAATTGTCTTCAAAATTTTGTTCTCTTAATTTAGTTGTGGGATGAAAAACCACGATATCGCCTCTTTGGGGAAGACTATCTGCATAAATTAGCTTATTATTTATCAAGCGATCGCCTACTTACGCATTGAGCAAAGTTGAGGCTGCCTCTAATAAGTCTTGTCGAATATCTTGAAGATCTTCGCGATTATTGAGATAGGTAGTTAATGCCTCTATCGGGTCAAGAGTATTGCCTACGCCTAATTCTGGTAAACGAGGACGGGCTAGCTGGCTAACTAATTCAGGGCGAATACTGTGGCTATGGGCAGCCTGCAAAGCTCGATCTATGGCAGAAGTGTTGATTACGTCTAACTGTTGCGATCGCAATTTATAGATTAGACGTACCACTTTATCGGTAATTTCTTGTTTGGCGATCGCATTTAAAACAGCTTCTAAAGGATCTTCTGTCTTAGAAACATCTATTTCAATAGTCAAAAAAGGGCGTGCTGGTAGGGTACAAAATTCCCAGTCTACTTTTCCTGGTTCAATTTCTAACAAAATGTAGCCCTTATCTTCTTTCTCTTCACTAAAATCAACTCGCTCAATACTTCCAGGATATACAACAGGAGGATCGTTACTTGGGTTTAAATTTTGATGTTTGTGAACATGACCTAAAGCTACATAATCAAATTCTGGACGAATTAACATCGACATGGGAATTGTAAAGCCTTTACCCACTGCTAAAAATTTCTCTGCCCCTAAATTTGCCCTATCTGCCATCAAGTGAGCGAGTAAGATAGTTGGTAGCTGCGGATCTAAACCGCGAATTTCCCCTTCTAAGACTGGCTGCAATTTTTTGATTAGCATTTCATTGACTTGTGCTTGTGCTAATCCTTCTGTTTCGGGGCGAGTTAGTAAAGTAGAACGATTTAACCAAGGAAGAGTAATGATTTGAATTTCGCCGCTGCGAGTAGCCAGACAATGAGTATTAATGGTATCACCAACAATAAACCCTGGCACAACCAAGGTACGGTAAATTGATAAGCTAGCACCACCGCTACCTTGAGAATGCTGATCGTGATTACCTACTAACAAAACTGCGGGAATTTGAGCATCAGCTAAACGTCTAAACTGACTGGCAAAAGCCTCGTGAACGTAAGGCGGAGGCGTAGCGTCAGGAAAAGCATCGCCACCAAATAATACTATGTCTACAGGCTCTTGTATGGCTCTGTCTACGCAGATACGGAGAGTATTTACAAAGTCCTCTAATCTGGTATTGATTCCTGTTTCGGGGTTGATTTTGCCATGAGAAAAACCACTGCCGAGATGAATATCTGATAAGTGAAGAACTTTAATCATAAGAAGAAAATTATTTATCTATTAGACATTGTGCTTTAGTTTACGATAATGTTTTTTGTTTCGCCATAGCTATTAGTTCAATTCGATCGCTCATATTCTTCTGAGATAATTTGGTACTTTTTTGGGAATTATAGATACAAAGACAATTGTTTCTCAATTAGATTGATTATTATTTTTGGCGTTTTTTAGTTAGGGATTATTAAAGATGCAGCCTTTTATTTATATCCTATTATCGACAGCAATCGTAGTTTTACTATTAGGATGTATAGCTTTTGTGATTGGAGTGGAAATTTACAATGGTTTGGTCATTAAGAAAAATTCTGTTGCCAAATCTTTTTCTAGCGTCGATGTTTTACTAAAAAAAAGATGGGATTTGATTCCTAATTTAGTTTCTGTAGTCAAAAATCACATGGAATTTGAACAGCAAACTTTAGCGGAAATTACCAGATTGCGATCGCGTGCTATGTCTGGAGAAGTCAGCACAGATCGACGACTGAGTATAGAAAATCAAATCTCCCGCAGCATGGGTAATATTATGGCGTTGATTGAAAATTATCCCGAATTAAAATCTAATCAGCACGTTACTCAACTATTAGAATCATTAAACGAAACTGAAGAACAAATTTCTGCTGCTAGACGTTTTTATAATGCTGCGGTGACTGAATATAATAATGCCTTAGAAATGTTTCCTAGTAATATAGTAGCAAGCTATATGAAATATAAATCAAAAGAGTTATTTATTACTCCTACCGAAGAAAGAAATAACGTTAATGTTGGCGAATTATTAAGGTAGCTAATTTATCTCTTACTAATGTACGGGCGAACGGCCGTTCGCCCCTAACTTATTATTTATTACTTAATTAACTGTGGATAATTCCTTATCAACTAAAGAAATTGATCGTCTTTTTATTCAAGGCGAACGCGATTTGCATCAAGGAAATTTAACCGCAGCAGTTAATACCTTGGAGCAGCTATATCAAGTAGTAGATAAAGAACATCAGCAATACTTTAATATTCAGCGTAGCCTAGTTAAAGCTTATCAACAAAATCAACAAAACGAAAAGGCGATCGCTCTTTGTCAAGAGATGGTAGATAGTAATATAGCTACAGTTTGTCTATGGGGACAAAACTTTCTAGCTACCCTTACACCCAAAATTTATCAAGAACTTTTAAAGACTCAATCTCAACCACAAGTCTCTCAAGTTCAGGAAGAATTACCTAAACCTATTATCAAACAAAAAACTCTGCAAGAGTTTAAACAATATTGTCGAAAGAATTTACTAGGGCATCTTAAAGAATTAGA
This sequence comes from Chroococcales cyanobacterium, assembly GCA_038259125.1. GTDB lineage: Bacteria > Cyanobacteriota > Cyanobacteriia > Cyanobacteriales > Xenococcaceae > Waterburya. The sequence continues at coordinate 9,479 of JBBSPC010000051.1, forward strand.
AAACAAGAGAAAAAAAACTCTTGTAACTATTTTTATTTCTGGTCTTATTTGCTTAATTATTACCTGGTGTTTTTGTCAAATATTAGCTAACTTTCTTGGGGTCAATTACAATCTTTTATTTTACTTGTATTGTCTTATTGTACCTTTTTCTGTATGGATTATTTTCTGCCGTGGATGTATTCAAGTTTATGGTCTTGGTTTTAAACGTAATATTATTGAAAATATAATAAACTTTATTGGTGACGGTCAGCTTAATTACGCTAACTACTTGTTTTTAGAAAATAAACGACAAACCATTCTGGCATATACTCGAAGTCAAATTTTTCGCGATGAATTAGAAGAACCAGATTCATTAGAACAAGAAGATTGTGTTTATGGCGCGATCGGTAAAACAGACATCTTTTTTGCCGAAATCGTAGTCGAAAAGACCAGGGGCAGGCATCTAAATGAACTAGAAATGGAAAATCATTTCCGTAAGTCTGTTATGTTTCATGGCTTATTTTTTGAGGCTAAATTTAACAAAAACTTTGTTAGTCGGACTTTTATTGTGCCAAACAACATGAGAAGTAAAACAGCTTCTTTTAATAATTGGCGGGGAGAAACTGTCAAACTAGAAGATCCTGAATTTGCCCGAATGTTTAAAGTGTATGGCGATAGTCAAGTCGAATCACGCTATCTTCTTTCAACTAATTTGATGAGTCGCTTAGTTGACTTTAATCAAAAAGCCAAACGTAAAGTATATCTCTCTTTTATTGATGGTTTTGTCTATATTGCTATCCCTTATCGCCATCGGCTATTTGAACCAAAATTGTTACAAAGTATGATGTCTTTCTCGCCTTTAAAAGATTATTTTCGAGATTTACAGTTAATGATCGGCATTGTTGAAGATTTGAATCTTAATCGCCGTATTTGGGGATAAGGTATAAGTTTCTTATCTGTAGAATATGAACAAGGGCTGCTTTTTGATAGTTTTGGATTTGGTACTTCTGGAGAAAAACTGAAGATAGATAAAATTAATCAAGGTAGTACTGCTAAATTTGTCAGCTTTGTCAACAGTCAAATTTAATTTAGAACAAGCGATCGCCTTCTTTTAAAACTATATCTTAAAATTAATGATCCAATCAACAGACCAAGAAACACTGCATAAACTTGATAAAATAACTAATGGTATTAGTAAAATCAAAACAGATATTTACGATTGTTCTAGTGAATGTTATTGTATCCCTACAAAAGCCTTATTAGTCAGGGCTATTTCATTTTCGAAAGCCAGAGAATAAATTCTTTGTCTAAATATATCCAAGTCCGTTTAAACGGACTTGGATATTAAGCCAAGAAATTCATTTCTTGGTTGATTATAGTCAGAATGAAATAGCCCTGTTATTAAGTTACAGAAAACTAACATTATTATTTTTTATTCCTCTTTTCTTTCACCTGGATAGTTATAGCAATTCTTAAATATTTTTGATATAAGTAGCCAAGTTTAATCAGCTAAATAGTTTTATATTTAGCTGATTAAATCAATCTAATTAAGCTTTAAATTTTTCGGTAATTCTTTTCATTGCCTCGTTAACGTTTTCTCGGCTGTTAAATGCAGAGATCCGAAAATAGCCTTCACCTGCTGCACCAAAACCAGATCCAGGTGTACCGACTACGTTGCAGTTCAATAGTAATTTATCAAAGAAATCCCAGCTAGACAATCCGTCAGGAGTTTTTACCCATACATAGGGGGCATTTATGCCCCCATATACTTTGATTCCTGCTGCGGTTAGCTGTTCGCGAATGATTTTGCCATTTTCTAAATAGAAGCTGATTAATGCTTTGATTTGTTCTTGTCCAGCTTGAGAATAAACTGCCTCTGCACCTCTTTGAACGATATAAGAAACACCGTTAAACTTAGTTGCCTGACGACGATTCCAAAGTTGCCAAAGTTTAACCTCAGTACCATCAGCAGCCTTGCCCGTTAGGTTTTGGGGAACAACCGTAAAGGCACAACGAGTACCTGTAAAACCAGCATTTTTAGAAAAAGAACGAAACTCGATCGCACAGTCTTTTGCCCCTTCTATTTCATAAATGGAATGGGGTAAATCTGGATCGGTAATATATGCTTCGTAGGCTGCGTCAAATAAAATTAACGAGTTATGCTTTTTAGCATAATCTACCCAAGCTTTAAGGTGTTCTTTGGTAGCGGTTGCACCTGTAGGATTATTAGGAAAGCAGAGATAGATTAAGTCTACTTTTTCTGTGGGAATCTCAGCCGTAAAGTCATTGTCTGCACTAATAGGAAGATAAACTAAGCCTTCATACTTGCCGTCTTGGCTAGCATCCCCTGTATGTCCTGCCATCACGTTAGTGTCAACGTATACGGGATATACAGGATCGGTAACGGCAATTTTGTTATCGTCGCCAAAAATATCAAGAATATTACCGCAATCGCATTTAGAACCGTCTGAAATAAAGATTTCCGAAGCATCTATATCACAACCGCGTGATTGAAAGTCATGTTCAGCGATTTTGTCTCTTAACCAAAGATATCCTTGTTCTGGACCATAACCTTGGAAGGTAGCGCGATCGCCCATTTCATGAGTCGCTTTAATAATTGCATCTCGACAGGCTGCGGGCAAAGGTTCGGTAACGTCTCCAATACCTAGCTTGATAATCGGTGCATCGGGATTATCTGCTGCGTAAGCACTAACTCTTCTTGCAATTTCGGGGAATAAATATCCTGCTTTGAGTTTGAGGTAATTATCGTTAATTGTTGCCATTGATTTTTTTGCTACAAACGCCACTTAATCAAGCTTACTGTTATCTGGCAAGTTAATGAATACCTTACTTTGAAAATCAACGCGGTTGTGGAACAAGCTCCCGTCTAGGGAGCGTTTCCACCCGCAAAAGTCAAAAGCTAATTCAATAAAAAAGGGTTCAGCTTGCTAAACCCTCTCAATGCTTAAATTATGATTTTACTTGCTCAAAGATTTTTAATTTCCAGCGATCGGGCTTTTGTCTAGAGATGAAGATATTTTGCTTCTGCTTCTAGCTGTTTAATTAATTTTTCATTTCCATTAGCTCTAGCAGCTTCTAAGCGTACATTTAAGCTTTTTCTCATGCTCTCGCGGTGGCTGCGGTTGGCATTTTTTAGTATGTCTTGACGTTTATTGTTCATCATGGACTTTATATTGATAAAAAATAGTGTATGCAAATGGTTGGATATATAAGATAACATTTTTGCCAGCATAAACAATATTTATCATTAAATCTTTATAGACTGTTAACAAATTGGTATCACTCACTTCTTTGGTTTTATAGACTTATCAATATTCGCGATCGCAAATTCCCTAAAGGATTTAAAACCTTAATTTTTATGGGTGCGATATTATTACTCTTCGCTAATCCAGCCTCGGCGCATCATGCAATGGGTGGAATGATCCCGCTTTGTTTTCAACAGCTTATTTCTGATTAATATCAGAGTTGCACACGGCGTAATCAACTATTTTTTTATTAATTAGCAATCGCACCTTCGACAGTCGCTTCAACGGGTTACGAATCCGCGACACGAAGTTAGTCCTTTCTCGCGAATTCATAAGTAAGTATTTTACTATGTCTGATATAGGACTGACATTAGTTAAAATTTATAGAAAAGTAAGGATTCTAGATTTAGCAATAGACAAAACACCTGAGCTTATTCTTTTAGACATACTTTATGCCTAAAATGTCTGAATTTGATCTTATCAGCCAGCTTAAATCTAATATATTCACCAGAGATATTCCAGTTGTTGCAGCAACAGAATTAGATAGATTTAGTAATCAATCAAAAATTGAAAGCGCAGGTTTTGATAATTGTATTTATAAACCTTTTGCTATTGAAGAGTTGGAAGAAAAACTAAAGTCTTTTTTTTGTAAAGTTTATTTTCTAAAAAATGTCTCTTAACCATCTACATCTTATTATTAAATAAACCACTAGTATGTATTTAAGATATTATCTTCTTTTTTTAAGCCAATTTAAAGTGCTATGCTGGCTAGATTGACAATGCTCACTCTAAACTTAGTGATAACCTACAGTCATATTGCCTATATCTATAATAATAGAGCGTTTTTTAGTTTTAAAACTAAAATCTTAAAAAGTTTATCGGTCTTTAGATAGACGAGCTTTCATAAAAGTTATGAGATATTAATATTAGAAAAGAAGCCTTAAAAAATCGTGTTTCAGTCAAACTAAAGTCTTTTTTTTATTAATATATCAACTTTCGATAAATGGCGAAAGCAAGTTCATGAATAGTACCTCTCACAAACGTGCTGCTGGTTTATTTCATAGTCGAGACAAAGCAGAGTCAGCAGTCCGCGATCTTAAAAATAGTGGCTACGATATGCACAAAGTCTCGATCATTGCCAAAGATGCTGACAAAATAGATGGTGTTGAAACTACGGAAAAAATAGGTAATAAAGCTGATGATGGTGCTACTGCGGGTGCATTAACAGGCGGTACTTTAGGCGGTATTACTGGTTTATTGGTTGGTTTAGGTACATTAGCCATTCCTGGCATTGGACCAATCTTACTTGCAGGAGCAACAGCAACAACCATCGCTACTACCTTGGCAGGTGCAGGTATTGGCGTAGCAGCAGGCGGATTAGTGGGTGCTTTAGTAGGATTAGGCATCCCTGAAGAGAAAGCCAAAATCTATAGAGATAGCGTCAAAGATGGCAGCTTTCTCGTGATGGTTAACGGCACAGAAGCAGAAATTGCTCGTGCAGACGCAATTATGCATCATCATGGTATTGAAGAATTCGGCATCTATAATGCACCAGAGGCAAAAGCAACCGCAGGTGCAAATATAGCTCATATAGATGAAGATATCAAAACCAGAACTGACATCGCTGACAGCGAAAAAATCAAACTGTATGAAGAACGCCTAACGGTTAACAAGCAGCGTGCCAAAACAGGAGAGGTTTCTATTGGCAAGCGAGTTGAAACCGAAACAGCTAACATATCTGTACCTGTGGAAAAAGAGCATCTTGTAATTGAACGCAAAAACGTCACAGGAAAAGCAGTTAGTCCTGGAATTCACTTTGGAGATGGGGAAACAGTAAGCGTCGATCTTTATGAAGAAACTGTCACGATTGATAAGCAAGCTTTTGTTCGTGAAGAAGTAACCGTTCACAAAGAAGTAGAGCAAGAAACTGTACAAAAGAGTGAAACTATTCGTCGCGAAGAATTAGAGATAGAAGAAGAAGGTGATGTAATCCGACACTAAATCGGCTGTAACAACACGATTGTGCAAAATGCCTAGAGATTCTGGGTAAAAGATAGAGCTAGATTCAACCTTACAAAAAAGTAAAAGAACTTACGCACCCAGTCTCAACTTGAAACTGGCAGGGATTAAAGAATTTATTTCGCCCTTTCCTTCTACTAAAACCTTGATTTTGAATCTTCAACTTAGTTAATTCGATTACCACAATCGTTTAATCAACTGAATTTTTATCAAATTAAGAGGAAATATAATGAACAAACTAACAATATTTTTAATGGGCAGTATTTTACTTTTCGGCGCAGTAAGCTGTGATGTAGCTAGAACAAGTTCCGATGCCCCTACTTCTAAGAATGGCAAGGTAGAACAGGCAAAAGAAGTAAAAAATACAAAAGAAGATTCTAGCAGTGAAATTCGCCAAAGACAGTTAAATTCTGACATTCGCGCTAGAGAACAACGCAATGATATAGTTGGCGATCGCACTAAAAGAGCCGATGCCGATCTCGAAAGCGAAGTTAGGGCAAAGTTAGAAGCTAATATTCCTCGTGCCAAGCTGACTGTCAAAGCTAATGATGGTAATGTAGTTATTCTGGGAACAGTTCCCGATCAAAAAGAATACGATACTATCGTACCTTTAGCTCAAAAAATTCTTGGTGTTGATAACGTCAATGTCGAAGGAGTTAAAATCGTAGCTACCAAATCATAAGTAAGCCGATCGCTTTGTCAGTGAGGACAGTTGCCCTGATAATATCTGTTCTCACTAGTTTTGAAAATATAAGGATATGCCAGACTAAGTTTACAAGTAATCTGTGACTATTCAGAATCTTTATTGGGGCAGTTGCGTAAGGTATTGGCGATGCCTACGGCTAACTTCGTAATCACTTAAATCAGCAATAGCTTAATTAGTAAACCCCATCTACTTTGAAAACCGAAGTTTTTCTTCTTCGGGTTCAAGATGCTTTTTGACCCAGAGGCGATCGCTAATTGTCAAAGGTTCGAGATTTATTTGAGCTTGAAAAAGGGAAAATTCTGGTAGTTCCTTGGTTGTAGATATAGACACCATAGAAAGAGACTGTCTTGAAGCAGTCGCTTTATGCCAGGGAATCTGTCCACCGCGCTGCTTCGCTTTTTTTCTCCCAGGGGAACTAGAACTAATCCAGAATCGTTCGCCTTTGATTGACCAACCATATCCTTCATCTGTATCTAAATGAATATGAGCTTCGTCGATATAAATTAATAACTGGCGTTGATGAAGCGCATCATCCAGTAACTTGGTAATTTTAAGAATAAAATCCTCTCTTTGGGCTTTGGAGGCTTTATTTAGTAGTTTCTTGGCTTTCTTCCCTGAGAAACCCCTTTTTTTGCCAGTTTTTCTTACTGTTTCGCGACAACAATCAATATTCCATTTTTTTCTAAGCCATTGCACGAACCTCTTTAATGTCCAGCCTGGTGTTGCTTTTGCTTGTCTTTTTTGAGGTGGTAGTGCTGCAATAATCACAGCTTCTCTAATTCGCTCTGCGAGATCTTTTTGGACTGTTTTGTTAAAAAAGGGGTTCTTCCTCCTGTTCTTCGATACAATCAAGAAGTTAAACCTTCTTGATTGTATCGATGCACCCATTCGATTACGGTTTGAGGGTTTCTCTGGGTTTGTTTCCCTACCTTTGTAGCACTTTTCCCTTGACTAATTTCATACAATGCCATGAGTCTTTCTCTCGTTCGAGGATGCTTGGCAGCTAAGGCTTCTTTTCTTAAGATTTCTCTGTTTTGATTCCAAACCTCACACTTCACTTTTAACATTTGCTGTATTCATAACGTCTCTCATCTACTCTATTTCTTTTTTGTCTAAAACTCCAGTTTTCAAACTGGACGGGGTTTAGATAAGATGAGGCTAAAACTAAATCCTAAGTATTCCAGGAATTTCAAGCTGGCGAAGTAGTTCCTCCATAACAGTCTTTACCTATCTTTGACACTGACCCACCATTGTTCAAGTACATCAACAATAAAATCAGCACTCACTTTCGATTCGGTAAAGTAAAAAAATAATTCATCTAACTCTGGCAGAAAAATGCCATAAGGGGTCAGTTTAGTTGAGGGTTGGTAATCATGGTCACAACCTGATGTTGGGACTCGATTTTTTCCGCCTCTTAAAAAAGAACCAATTTTAACTGTTGCCTTAGCCGATCTATTTTTTCAACTAATCCTATCTGGTCAACGATTCCTGCTACTACACCTAGCTGATCTAGATTTTTTACTTGGATATCCATTTAGAGGTTATTTTAACTCTTCATTTTAATACCCTACCTTTATTCCTCAACCGTTGAATATCATATCATTGCTGCTATAACATTGCTAATTCAATTATTTGTGGGTGCAAGTCTTTCTGGCTTGAGGTTTGAAGATTGATATAGTGGTTGAATCCATTGCCATTCTTGAGTCAAACCGGCTATCAAGGAAACTTGTGGCTGGTAACCCAATATTTCTCTAGCTTTGGTAATGTCAGCACTGGTATGGCGGGCATCCCCTGCTGCCTGCTCAATATATTTTTTACGAATTGACTGTCCCATCACTTGCTCCATCATGGTTAGTAGCTCAATCAAAGTTACTCGGCTACCGCCACCAATATTAAACACTTCCCCTATAGCTTCTGGTATTTTTCCCGCAGCCAAATTAGCTGCCACAATATCACTGACATAGGTATAGTCTCTGGTTTGCTGTCCATCACCATAAATAGAAATCGTCTGAGCGTTGATTGCTGCTTTAAAAAACTTATGAAAAGCCATATCAGGACGCTGCCGAGGCCCGTATACAGTAAAGTAACGTAAGGCAGTAACTGGTACACCAAAGTTTTTGTGATACAGCCAACATAGACGTTCTCCTGCTAACTTTGTAATGCCATAGGGAGATACTGGTTGAGGACAGAGGGTTTCAGGAGTAGGCATGGTTGCTGCATCGCCGTAAATTGATGAGCTAGAAGCATAAACAATCCTCTTTAAGGATTTGGCTTGTTTAGCTGCTTCCAAAATTATTTGAGTAGCGTTAATATTTCTGGCTGTATATTGCCCAAATCCCTCTCCCCAACTAGCTCTAACTCCTGCTTGGGCTGCTTGATGATAAACCACGTCTACTTGCTTTAAAAGCTGCTGCCAATCTAACTCTTGAATATTAGCTTTGATTAGCTTAAAACGAGAATTTTGTTTAAGATTAACTATATTGTCCTGTTTTAGCTGGCAATCATAGTAATCATTAAACTGATCGATGCCAATCACTGCTGAACCTTTTTGCAATAAAGCTTCGGCTAAGTGAGAACCAATAAATCCTGCAACACCAGTAACAATATGAATGCCCATGAAAGTCAGCTTAAGGTAAGTATGATTAATTTATATCTTTAACAGGATAACTGTTGTTTTTTTATTTGCAGCAAGACTTAATATAAAAAAACTGTAAACTATAGCCGAAATTATAAGAAACTAGAAAGATGTCAAAATGGTTATTAGTTTATTCTCAAGAAATTATAAAAAAAGCAGTATTTTAAAATATGGATATTACCAGCGACCTACACGTTATTGAAACCCGACCTTTGTTAAGCCCAGCCTTCCTCAAAAGCGAATTACCTCTACAACCAAAAGCTGCCCAGCTAGTAACTCAAACCCGAAACCGTATTCGTAATATATTAGAAGGCAAAGACCAAAGGATTTTAGTTGTAGTCGGCCCTTGTTCCATTCATGACGTTGCAGCCGCCAAAGAATATGGCGAGAAGTTGGTCAAATTGCGATCGCAACTGCAAGATCGTCTAGAAATTGTGATGCGTGTATATTTTGAAAAACCTCGCACTACCGTAGGCTGGAAAGGATTAATTAACGATCCTCATTTAAATAACAGCTACGATATTAATACAGGTTTACGAACCGCCAGAAAATTATTGATGGATTTAGCAGATATAGGTTTACCTGCTGCCACAGAGCTATTAGATCCGATTACGCCTCAGTATATTGCTGATTTAATTTGCTGGACGGCTATTGGTGCGAGAACTACCGAAAGCCAAATTCATCGTCAAATGGCTTCTGGTTTATCGATGCCCGTCGGCTATAAAAACGGTACAGACGGTAGCTTTACCGCTGCCATTAACGCCATGCTCACTGCCAAAATATCTCACCATTTTTTGGGCATCAACCAAGATGGTCTAGCTAGTATAGTCAAAACCACAGGTAATCCTGATGGACACCTAGTATTAAGAGGAGGTGCCAAAAAACCTAACTATGAAGCTAGCGATATTGAAGCAGCCTGCAATGCTTTAAAACAAAAAGCCATGAATTCTCGTCTGATGATTGATTGTAGTCATGGCAACAGCAGCAAAGATTTTACCAAACAGGTTACGGTTTTAGACAATATTGTTCAACAAATTGAAACTAGCTCACCTCAAGTGGTGGGGGTCATGATTGAAAGCCATTTAGTAGAAGGCAATCAATCTATATCAAAAGAGCGTTCATCTCTAGTTTATGGTCAGAGTATTACTGATGCCTGCGTCAACTGGTCAACAACCCAAACCATGCTTCATTCTCTGGCTACTGCGGTTGCTCATGGTCGACCAGATGTTAAACAAAACCTTGCTTCTGCTGTAGGGAAATAAAAAATTACTTAATGAACAAATCTGCTTTAAGTGAATCAGAACAGCAGTTGATTGAAGTTGCAACTCAAGCACTAACTAAAGCGTATGCGCCTTATTCTCAGTTTCGAGTCGGGGCAGCACTCTTAACCGCTACGGGCAAAATATATGCTGGTTGCAACATAGAAAACGTTTCCTATGGATTGGGCGTGTGTGCCGAAAGAAATGCGATCGCCAATGCCATAATCGCCGAAGGAAGCGATATAATAGAGATAGAAGCGATCGCCGTTATTAATAGTCAAAATGTACCCTGTTCTCCTTGTGGGGCTTGCCGTCAAGTAATTTGGGAGTTTGGACAACAGACTCAGATTATTTTTCAGGGAAACCAGGGTTGGCAAAATTCAACTATTAAAGAATTGCTCCCAGCAGGATTTTCTTTTTAAATACGGTTTCTAAATTTAATCTGTGGGCTATATCCTAGAATTATCTATCTAAAAATAAAGTTTCTCCATGAAGTCATATCTTGCCGCCGCTGTTCAAATGACCAGTAAACCTGACCTAGTCAGAAACTTGGTCGAGGCAGAAGAATTAATCGAGCTAGCAGTTCACAAAGGGGCAGAATTAGTTAGCCTACCAGAGAATTTTGCTTTCTTAGGCAAAGAAGTAGATAAAGTGGCTCAAGCAAAGGAAATTGCGGTCAAAACCGAGCAGTTTCTCAAAAAAATGGCGCAGAGATTTCAAATCACAATTTTAGGTGGTGGCTTTCCTGTTCCCGTAGCAGATAACCCAGAGAAAGCCTATAATACAGCGGTTTTAGTTACCCCCGATGGTCAACAGGCTGTTTACTATCAAAAAGTTCATTTGTTTGATGTTAATGTCCCTGACGGCAACACCTATCAAGAATCTAGTACCGTCATGGCTGGGGAGAGAATTCCCCCTATTTATGACTCTGAAAGATTAGGTAAATTGGGTTTATCCATCTGTTACGATGTTCGCTTTCCTGAATTTTACCGTTATCTATCTCATCAGGGAGCAGATGTATTATTTATTCCTGCTGCCTTTACCGCTTTCACTGGCAAAGATCATTGGCAAATATTATTACAGGCAAGAGCGATCGAAAATACTTGCTATGTTATCGCCCCTGCCCAAACAGGTAACCATTACGAACGTCGCTACACCCATGGTCATGCCATGATTATCGACCCTTGGGGAGTAATTCTAGCTGATGCAGGAAATGCCCCAGGAGTAGCTATAGCCGAAATAAATCCCTATCGTTTACAGCAAGTACGACAACAAATGCCTTCTTTGCAGCATAGAGTTTTTGTATAAAATCGCCAGAGTTACTGTCGAACTCTTTTCTTTAGGGATTCTTAGTCGCTTTTATGGCGGAAAAGCTGACCTGCGTGCTTTAACATACAAATTTGTAGCAATTTGCCACTCTCCATGTTCTGCAATCAATTGGTCAACAGCTTTTTTGTATTCAGCTTGTAGTAATTCTTTTTGTTCTGTCGATAGATTTGATAAAGGATTACCTCTAGGGTAAAATTCCTGCTCAATCCTTACAGAATCATTATTTTGGTCAAGCTTATATTTCTTGTATTGGTGACTTTCAATCTCAATATTTTGAAAACCAGACTGTTGTAATAATAAACGGCATTTTTCAGGAGTCCACAGAGGTCGAATTATATGAGGTAAATCGATACCAAATAAGTCTTGACAGACTTTAACTTTAATTTCTGCTAAGTAAGATGTTTGATCGGGAGTGGTAAAAGCAAGGTATTCTCTTGGCTTGAGCCAGTTATAGCACTTATTAAGAATTGCCGAAATATCGCTAAAATAGACAATTGCCGAACAGCAGAAAATAATGTCAAACTGTTTTGCTTGAAAATCAATTAACTCTATATCCGCTTCAATTAATTCCAAATTGTCTATTCTCTCGGCTGCAATTTTCTTCTTAGCTTGAGCCAACATACCTGATGATATATCAACACCAATTACCGAGCCTTCGGGAGCTACTTTTTTAGCAGCAGGAATTGCCACCAAACCTGTCCCCGTAGCAAGATCGAGAATAGTCTGTCCAGATTTAGCAGGCATATATGCTAATAAACGCTCTGCTTCTTGTGGATGGACATCACCCTCATCATCGTACGCGGTTCGGTGATTAAAAAAATCAATCACCTTTTGCTTATAATCTTCTGCCATTATTTTTTTGGTTGCCAGTTGCTATGATATAACAATTTCTTCACCCTAGCATGAGCAATTAATCTTCATACCAACTTGAACGCCAGGCAGCTTGGGCTTCTGCAACATCAGATTCTTGCTTAATTATTTGATACTGGCTATTTAGTTTACTAATTTCGCCCATTAAATTACGTAATTTCCCTCTTTGAGCATTAAGCAAAGGATCGCCAAACTCAAGTTCAGCTATACGCAAACGTAATAGGCTCACCTGAGCTATATTCTTAGGAGATTTAGACTTATTCTTATCTTGCTCACTTTCAATTGCCAAGTGAATAATATTAGGAGAATTTTTTAATTTACTGCCTCTTCCTCCTTTGTTACTATCTGCCTGAATTGCTACATCGATAATTTTACTAGGTATGCGATCGGGTATAATTCCTGAATCCTGCAAACATCGATTAGCTTTTTGAGAAGTGTAGTCTAATGTCTTTTTTACAGTTCGTTCGATTTGCTTATGCCACAAGACAAGATGTTCTGGATTTTTAAGGTCAATCTCTTGCTTCGGTAGTTTTTGTGAAGAAGCATTTTCAGGTTCTAATTCGCCTTCTAAAGAAGCATCTAATTCAATAAACTCAATTTTCTCTAATTCAGCCTTGATTGACGCAAAATCAACTTCTGCTGTCTTGTTTTCGTTCTCTTCATTAACGCTGTCTTCCTTTTCTTCTTTTCTGCGTTTAGGTTTAGGCAAATTTTTAATTAATTCTGCCATCAAATTTAACTCTTGTGGCTGTGAGTCTAGTTCTTTCTGCTCAATAATAAGAGACAGAGCTGGTTCAATCTCAATGCCAATTTTTCTCAAAGCTTGCTGTAGATTTTCTCGATTGCTTAAAGATAGCCCTAAAAATGATTGGGGATAAAACTGAGTACAAATTTGATAGCTTGCCAAAACTAGCTGCTGTTTGGCTGAATGACTAAGGGAATTTAAGTAATTTTCGTATAGATTTTCAAGTTCAACCGCTATTTTGGCTGTAGTTGATTCTAAGTTGTTGAGATCTTGTTTGATTTGCTGAATCGATTTTGTCATCCTATATTCAGTTATCCGTTGGGAAATTGGCTTAGGACTTAGGGAAAATCTCCTAGCACATAGTTAGTTCATCTTAATTCTATCTTTTTAAAAAAGCAAAAATTATAGAGCAGCAAGGTTATTAAAAAAGCCATAGATGCACTTTTGAACTTTAACAATCTAGTTGCTAAGTATAGTGCAATCTACGACCAATCTAGTTTTTAATCTATTAATCGATGCTATTTTTGACCTGTTTGAGCAGCTACTTCATCAGCAAAGTTAGATTCTTCTTTCTCAATTCCCTCACCCAGAACAAAGCGTACAAAACGGCGAACCTGAATATTTTCTCCCAGTTTGGCAATGCTTTGTTTTACTAGTTCTTCAACGGTAATACTTTGATCGCGGATATAAGGTTGAGGTAGCAAAGCTATTTCGTTTAAACGCTTGTCAATTCTACCAGAAACAATTTTTTCTTTGATGTTATCTGGTTTACCGTCTAGGTCGTCTCGACCCATTTCAATTTCTTTTTCCTTGGCAACTGTTGCTTCGGGGATATCTTCTATCCTAACAAATTCTACGTTAGGGCAAGCTGCAATCTGCATGGCAATATTTTTTACCAATTCTTGAAACTCTTCGCGACGAGCTACGAAATCTGTTTCGCAGTTTACCTCAACCAATACCCCAATACGCCCACCAGTGTGGATATAGCTTTCAACTAATCCCTCTGCTGCTACTCGACCTTGTTTTTTATCAGCAGAAATAGTTCCTTTTTGGCGTAGCCATTCTGTGGCTTTGGTCATGTCGCCATCATTTTCTGTCAAAGCTTTTTTACAGTCCATCATCCCCGCGCCAGTTTTTTCGCGGAGTTCCTTAACTAATTTTGCCGATATACCTGCCATATTCTTTTCGTTTTAATTTTGATTAACTTAGTGACGACAAAATAATTTTAAATTATGTTTGCGGGGGCTTAAAACTTTGCCCCCGACTTACTAACTAGTATTTAGTAAAGCAAGATTCTATTCTTCGCTATCGTCTCCAGACTCAGATTCAGGAACTTCTTCGGCTACTGCTTCTTCTTCAGCAGCAGGATAATCATCCTCTTCAATACCTTCATCTAGTTCATCATAGTCATCTTGATTGTCTGGTTGACCATGACGACCTTCATAGATTGCATCAGCTAGCTTACCCACAATCAGCTTGATTGAACGAATAGCATCATCATTTGCAGGAATGGGTACATCAGCAACCAAGGGATCGCAATTAGTATCTAAGATAGAAACTACGGTTATACCTAATTTCTGACATTCGGCGATCGCATTATGTTCGCGCTTTTGATCGATAATAACTACAATATCAGGCACTTTACGCATTGATTTAATGCCACCTAGATATTTTTGCAGCTTACCCATCTCGCGACGTAATACTGAACCTTCTTTTTTCGGTCTTTTGTCTAGACCACCACTTTCTTCTAGATGCTCAAGTTCTTTAAGTCTTTCTACTCTAGTTTTGATGGTTTCCCAATTAGTCAGCATACCGCCCAACCATCTTTGGTTAACGTAGAAAGCTCCACAGCGGGAGGCTTCTTGGGCAATAATTCCTGCTGCCTGGCGTTTTGTACCTACAAACAATACTCGTCTGCCTTGCTCAGAAGAAGAACGCATATATTCATACGCTTCTTCCATTAACTGTGCTGTTTGCACTAGGTCAATGATATGAACACCGTTACGAGCGGTATAAATGTACTGGGACATTCTGGGATTCCAACGGCGCGTTTGGTGTCCAAAGTGAACTCCAGATTCTAAAAGTTCTGCGAGAGAAACTACTGGCATATTATTTTTACTCCTTTTTCGGGTTAATCCTCCATCCAGGGACATTTTCTCGATGCGAAAACACCCGAAATCCTGAATGTGTGAATTTTTAAAGCCTATATAGTGTAGCACTATTAGCCATTAGGTTTTTTAAGTTTTTGGTCGGTATGTAGTCGGAAATCACTCTCTTTTTCAAAATAGAGAGTCGCTATTTTGATAGAATTCTAACCTTCCTGCACCCAGATATAAACCTTGTGGCTTTGCGCCAGCGGGAAAAGCCGTGACTCCAAATAAATATGCTCCAGCAAAGTCGGGATTGCTTTTGGGTTTTAAGCCAATAGTTAGCTTGTTACCAGGTGGGATAGCTTGCTTAAGTTGGACTGTAATTGCCCCTGTTGTTTCATTCTGGGTCGTAGTCACTTCTAGCTGCTTTTGCTTATCATTATGATTTCCGAGGTAAGCTTTGGTTTTATCCAGCCTAAAACCGATCTCATCGCTCCCTGTCCGTTGTTTTACTTCTACCTTTTGCAGTGATTCTCCTACATCTTTGGGTAATTCGAGATCGAAATAGTAAATTGCCTGTCTAATTCTAACGCCACTAAAAGTAGTATGACTATCTACTAGTAAAACAGCAGAGTCAAATCCTACAGTTCCGTCGGGAGATTGAGCAGCTTGAGCTTGAGGATTAATTCTATTAGTAATAGCTATAGTAACTAAGCAAGCTAATAAAAATTGCCAAAAATATGCTATTTTTTTGGTTAAAATGTTTGGCGATCGCTTGTACACAACTTAATTATGTTAATTCAAAAATTTATAAAGGTGTTAATATAAATGCTGAGAAAAAGATATGAAAGATAGAATTTGTATTCAGTATTGCAGGGTTTAGCCACAATGTATTGATTTAGCTCTCTTTTAATTATCGTCTCTCAGCGCAACATCTAACAAGGAGACAATCGATTTATGTCAATTTATGTGGGCAATTTATCCTACGATATTAACCAAGAAGACTTGAGTGAAGTCTTTGCAGAGTATGGAACCGTGAAACGAGTTCATATTCCCACTGACCGTGAAACAGGACGGGTTCGCGGTTTTGCTTTTGTAGAAATGGAATCAGAATCAGACGAAGATAAGGCTATTGAAGCTTTAGATGGTGCTGAATGGATGGAAAGAAATCTCAAGGTCAACAAAGCAAGACCTCGTGAGAACAGAAATTCTTTTAGCGGTGACAGCCGTAATAATCGTTTTTAAGCTTTAGATTTAGTATTAGGCTTAGGCTGAAATTTAATTACGCTTCTGGGAGAGGATTAATTCCACAGGCTTTTCCCTGAGGCGTTTTTGTTGTTTAAATGGAGATTATTGTACAGATGGCAAAACGCCGTAACGCTAAGAAAGAAAAAGCTGCTCGTAATAAAATCAACGCTCGCAAGTATCGTAAGCCAACCTCTCGGTACTCTAAAAAAGGCGGCAGAAGATGGTCTAATCAAAATAATCAAGATTCTGAGAACAAGACTAATGACAATAATTCTAGTCAAACTGGAGCTTCTGACATCAATTCCAGTGGCGATAAAGCTAGGGATCAATAGTTTTGATTTTCAATCTTTAATTGATGCCTTCCTCTGCTCCCCTGCTTGTCTCAAACCATTAATTAAAGGTTAAAGGTTGAAAGACCATCAGGCTGTTATGAAAAGTACAGAAGGTTGACCAACGGTTAAATTTTCTGGCTTTCATTCAGCAACACAATCAGATAAAAATGCTAACCTCATGGCTAATTGTTTTTCTTATTACTTAATGCCCGATGAGTTTTTTATTTTTATCTAAATTATTACCTTTATTTATTTATCCCTTGGGGTTTTCCTATCTTTTATTAGTAGTAGCTTTATGGCTTTGTTATAGGCGTTCTCGCTGGACTTTTATACCTCTTCTACTGGCTTTTTTAACTTTAGTTATCGCTAGTAATGTCAGAGTTAGCAATAACTTGACTATATCCTTAGAAAGACAATACTTACCCCAGCAAAATATGCCCTCGGTAGGGGCAATTGTGGTTTTGGGTGGAGCTACCAGAAACAATGAACCACCAAGAATATTGCCCGATATGAGCGATCGCGGGGATCGCCTGCTATATGCAGTTAAACTTTATAAAGATGGGGTTGCCCCCTTAATCATCCTGACTGGAGGACGGATTCAATGGTATGGAGGCGAATCTTCTGAAGCTAAAAGTATGGCGACAATTTTAGAACTGATGGGTGTTCCTCGCGATGTCATGATCTTGGAGTCAAGGGCATTAAATACCTACGAAAACGCTGTCTATACCAAAGAAATTTTAGAACGTCGAAACATTAAGAAAATTGCCCTGGTTACCTCTGCTGCCCATATGCCAAGGTCTATGGGTATTTTTAAAAAACAGGGAATGAATCCCCTTGCTGCACCTACAGATTTCCTAATCAGCGATCGCGAATTAGTTGAGCATAGATTTACCACTGAATCGCAAATACTCAGTTTCTTTCCCGATACAGAAAGTCTTGACCGCACTACTCAAGCTTTAAAAGAATACATTGGCATTGCTGTTTATCGCTTAAGAGGATGGATGTAAAAAGCGAGTAAATATATTTAATCGCTTTCCCATTCCAGTTTACCAACCAGGTCGATAATGCGATCGCGCAAAAGGTAGTCGTATCTTTCCAGTTCACGTTCAATCTCATTCCACTGCTTCGCTGGCAAATAGTCATATAAAATTCGTAATGGCTGATCGATGGTAATAACTCCAATTTCTAGCAAGCTATAGACCTCTTGCTTAATCATGTCTATAGAGTAGCGTTTAGTTGATGTTGCCAATGCCATGAGCAGTATTTCACCTCGTAATACAATTTTACTGAAAATGAGAATAAATTGTTTTAAAGGAGTTATAAAAAAGCCGAAAAACCAGTCACTTTTTTTAGCAGAAAACAGTTTTGCTTTGCCAAAGCAAGTGAAGAGTTAAAATTATTTGTTCCCAATACATCAATCATAATGCTTTTAGCAACAATTACCGATTACCAAATGTTAAGAAAATGTCATTATTTATACATAATTATCAAGATCTCATAAACGTTTCAATATTAGGTACGTCTACCCAACTTTGCTGTCGATAAGACTGATGAGTTAAATCCATCAATAATTGAGAATACACTCCTTCCTTTAATGAGGGAACAAGAGATGTGCCAGAATCAATAGCTGCTACAAAGCGATCTACAACGCGAATAAAGGGAGCTAACCTGCCGTCGGTAAACACTTGAGTAAAATCCAATTTCTTGGGAATAGGCACATTTTTCAAAGACTTTCCAGCAGGCGCAGCAAACAGTTCAAAGCCATGAACGTAATCTTTGAGGTTACTACTACCTAAGACCAATGTTCCTTTTTCCCCGTATATTTCTACCCAGTGTCCCCTGCCTGCATAAGTAACCGAACTAATAGAAAGCTGTACAGGTGTTCCGTCTGTCAACTCCAGCATAATCAAGCAAGTATCGTCAGCATCAACAGGCTTCATTTTGCCATCATCATGGCGATCGGGACGTTCGGGAATTGCACAGTTAAGATAGCCACATATTCGAGATACTGAACCAAACAGCCAGTTAATATAGTCAAAAGCATGAGAAGCAACAGCACCTAATGCGCCTCCCCCAGCTTCTTGTTGCGAATACCAATTCCATTCCCGTTGCGGATCGGCGCGACTAGTTACTAGCCAATCAATTTTAATTAATCTTTTTTTACCTACATAATCATCTTGCAAATGTTCGGCTAACAGTTGCCAGGCTGGTACATAGCGAAATTCAAAATCGGCGATCGCGCAAACTCCTTGAGTCGCTGCTAAATGATATAGTTCTTTAACCTGAGCAGCATTCATTGCCATGGGTTTTTCTAGCAAAAGATGCTTTTTCGCTGCCAATACTTTTTTTGCCATTTCATAATGTAAAAATGGCGGAGTCGAGATACTTACTGCATCTACTTCAGGTAAAGAAAGAATTTTATCTAAATTATTGTAGGCATAATAAATTTTGTTCGCGTCAGCAATTTCTTTGGCTTTACTCAAATCGCGATTATATACTGCTATCAATTCAGTGCGGGGATGATGCCTAAATCCTGGAATGTGTATTTTTTGTCCAAATCCTGTCCCAACCACGGCTACGCCAATCTGCTTAGATGTAGATGTCATATAAAATTTCTTACTCAAAAATAACTCTACTTAAAAATATCAAATTTTTGTCAAACTACCATTCACTGCCATTCTCAGTTTGTTTCAATACAAAGGAACTCTTTTATCTAATTAATTTTAGATATCAATTAGAATAAAACTAGTTTTATAGAGATTTATATGATGGTATCAGTGCAGCCTCTAGTATCTGAATTTACTATTATGGGCAGGTTAGAAGATTTTGTAGTCAATTCTCACGGTTGCGTCAAACATCTCTATTTATCTACTCCAGAAGAAGACTATTCAATAGTCGTAGCTAAAGAACAAAAAAATGTTCTTAATAAATATCTCAAACCTGGCTGCCATTTAAAAGTAACTGGAATGCGCAAATATAAGTTACATCAAGAAAAGGTTGAATATAAAGCCTACAGAATAGAATTACTCTCTAAACAAGCTATCACTGATACAATCTCCACAACCACTAAACCAAAAGCCAGGGTGCTAATTTGTCAAAGCTCAACCTGTTGGCAAAAAGGTGGAAAAGCGGCTTATGAAACGTTACAGACAGAATTACAAGCTAAAGGTATGACAAACGAAGTAGAAATTGTAACTACTGGTTGTTTGAAGCAATGTAAGCAAGCTCCTAATCTAGTGATTATGCCAGGCAGAAATTGCTACAGTAGAGTGCAGCCCAAACAAGTATCGCAGTTAATCGTCAAACATTTACTATAAAACCGATTAGTTAGGATCTTCTTGTGTTTTAATCAAAGCTATAAGCTTATAGCTTCGCGGTTTTAAAAAGCTTGAATCCATTCTTTTATTTGATACTCAGTCCAGATACCATTTTGCCAATAGGGGTCAGATTCTACCAACTGGCGAACAGTTTCTTGATTGTCCGCTTCGTAGATACCAAAAACCTGAATATTGTCTTTGGTTGGTCCTAAAGTAATTAGTATTCCCTTTTTTTTTTGACTGCCAAGACCATCCAAATGTGCTTGACGGTAAGGACTACGCATTTCTATAGCGTTTTCGCAATAGCTTCCCCACATAATATATTTGGGCATAGTATTTTCAAGTTAGACTACAGAGATATTTTTCAAAGAAATTAAAATATCCCTATAATTATAGATTGAATCGTTTACGCTGCTTGATTGCTATTGATTAGCTTGCGGGCAGTTATTTTATTGCGTAAGCGAGAAACTCCAAACATTCCAGCTAAAATTAAAATTCCCATGTCAGGAGAAACGCCGAAGGGAACGGGAGTCGCCCCCCTCACAAGGGTAGGTTTTTTACAAAGAGGTGAGTAAAGACTTCATTAACAAGATAAAAATAGAATTGGAAACTAAATTAAAGGGTTGAGAGATGAAATTAAATCAACATCTCAAAGATTGGAAACAAATTGTCAGTGGTA
>JBBSPC010000052.1:0-29833 GCA_038259125.1 Chroococcales cyanobacterium
AAACCAGAGCGGAAAAAGTTCTCAGGCTCTTATTTTCCTCGTATTTATGTTGATAGTTCTAAAGGCGATGCTATGGTAGCTTCAGCAATTTTTAATAGCTTAGTCAATCTGACTTGGCGGGCATATGGACAAAATAAGTAATAAGTAATAATTTTAGCGATCGCGACGTTTAATATTGCGACTACGATTTCTTTTGTCTACTCTTGTAGGAATTACACCGCCTAACTGACGGCTAACCTCAGTAAAAACATCTCTTTGGATATAAGGATATTGTCCTACCCAAAGATTTTGTCTAGGGATATAGGCATCAGAAATCTTATTGATACGACCTAAATCTGGCTGATTAGACAGCACTAATAACTCAGCGGTTTCTCCAGGTTTTATGCCTTTGTAAATCCGCTGTAAAGGTGCTTGAACTGGAACTTCAAACCCTGTTTCATCCCCCAAGATCAGGTTTATCCAGCGTTCGCGATTTTCAATAATTACTAGTTCACCTCTTTGGTTAACTGTTTCCTCTTCACCAATTAATTCCTCCGTCAAAAAAACATCCAGAACTTTACCACGCCAAAAACCAGCGTATTTGAAGCGTCGGTTGGCAGAATTACGCAAACTTGCTTGATATACGGGAAACCATAACCAATATAGAGAAGTAGCACCACCCAACAGCAAAATCAAGGCTTGTCCTTGATCTCCCAATAGCAAGCCAAAAATCAAAACTACGACTATTGCCACCACCGAAATCAGCACCCTATTTAAGACATCTGACCATTTACCCCAGTAATATTTATATTGTTCTCCTGTGGCAATCAAGGGAATTAACTGTTCCATTTTTTCCCTGGTTATAGGCTTAAGCATAAGGAATTCTTAACTAGATCTAAATCAAGGCTATACTATTTTCTCTAAACCATATACTAAAGAAGCCAGTTCAGTCACCTTGCGAATGGCAAGTAACACCCCTGGCATATAGCACAAGCGATCGCTGGTATCGTGACGCAGAGTGTAAAGTTCTCCTGGCGCACCAAACAACACCTCTTGATGGGCAATTAAACCAGGTAAGCGAATACTATGAATGGGAATATTGCCGTCTGCTGTGCCACCTCTAGCACCAGCCATAGTCTCTTTGGATTTAACTTTGGGCGGATTATAAGCTTTTCCCATTTCCCCAATCATTTGAGCGGTTTTAATAGCTGTACCACTAGGGGCATCGGCTTTGCGATCGTGATGCAGTTCAATAATTTCTACGTGATCGAAATATTTTGAGGCGGCGATCGCTGCTTGCTGAAGCAACACCATGCCAATGGAAAAATTAGGAATAATCAGTGTGCCTGTACTGGCTTTGTCGGCAAACTCAGTGAGATCTTGTAATTGTTTATTCGTTAAACCTGTAGTCCCCACAACTGGGCGCACTCCATAGGCGATCGCGCTGCGGGTATTTTCATAAACACTATCAGGATGAGTAAAGTCTACCATTACCCCCTGTACTTTTTCTTGAGTGGCTAAGACCAAAACGCTCTGCAAATCATTGAGAACAGGAACTTCCAACGCACCTATACCAATGATTTCGCCTATATCTTGACCCAAATAATCAGGATTAAGATCTACTGCGCCGACTAATATCATATCTTCAGCCTGAGATATAGCTTTGATTACCTCTCTGCCCATTTGACCCAAAGCACCATTAACAACTACGGGAATCGGCGATTTATCTGTCATTTGTATTTATATTTAGCAAAAGTCCTCAGAAAAGTAATTTTAGATCAAATCAAGAACAATAAAATCGTTTTGTTACACTGAAAATTATCCCGCCAAGCAGGATTTAAAGATCATGACTACTTCTACTAGTAAAGCGATAAATCTAGATAAATTTCTTTTGTTACCAGAAGGAAAGCCTGTTCAGGAATATATTAATGGCAAAATTATCTATAAGCCGACTGCCCAAGTCGGCAACGTCCCTTTATTCGAGCAATATTTGTTGGTTAAGTAATTGGTGGAAATTATCTTTGCTTGGCAGAGAAGATTGCGCACCGTTTCTAGTAACGGCTAAAGCACCTCCTACTGTTCCCCACTGCACTGCTTCTTTCAAAGACTTGCCCAAAGCTAAAGCAACGGCTAGTGCGCCATTAAAAGCGTCTCCTGCTGCTACTGTATCCACTACAGATACGGAGATAGGCTTAATCCAAAAATTCTCTGACTCGTTGCTGTACAAACAGCCTTGGTTGCCTAAAGTTATAATGACGTTTTTTACTCCCATTTGATGCAGGAAAGATGCTGCTTGTCTGGCGGTAGTCACTCCATCTACAGTAAAACCAACTAACTGACTTGCCTCTACCTCATTGGGAGTAATGATATCAATCAGGCTATACAGTTCTTCTGGTAATTCAGATGTTATGGGAGCAGGATCGAGAATTAGGCAGCAATCGTTAGCTTTTGCCTCCCTAGCTGCTATCAAAACTGTAGCCAGGGGAATTCCTAGTTCTAAAAGCACTATTTTTGCTTGAGGAAGTAAAAGTTTGAATTGCTCTAACTCCTTTTCTCTAACTAGGTTATTTGCTCCCCCTGCACAAGCAATGGTGTTAGCTCCTGTAGAATCGACTATGATTGAGGCAATTCCAGAATAGGTATGGGGATTGATGGTAATACCACTAGCGTTTACTCCTTCGGCTTGCAAACCTGCAATCAGGGTTTGACCAAAGCTATCTTGCCCAACTTGACCAACAAGGCTTACAGGTATGCCTAATTTAGCGATCGCTACTGCTTGATTAGCTCCTTTGCCTCCCGCAACGGCAAAAAAGCGATCGCCAACTACTGTCTCTCCCTTCATGGGTAGACGAGGAACTTCTATGACTAAATCTAAATTGATACTGCCAAAGACAACTACGGTCATTCTATTTAATTTTTTGATTCTCTCACTAATTACTGATTATATAGCCTCCCTAGCTCGCTCATGTGTTAAATGCGGGCAAAACTAGCTTAAACTTTGATTGCTATACATCAATTAGCTCTAAGTTAAAAGCTGCTACGCAGGTAGTTAACTAAAAGGCTTAAGCCTATAGCTTTTTTGGTAATTCGATTGCTCATTGCAAAAATCTGTATACTGAGGAATTTTTTTCTCAACTTGCCAATCTAGAATTTGCCTTATTTGACTATTTAAGGTTAGACCATCAAAAGGTCTGGTAATAATACCTGCTGCTTCATCTCTCTCTAATTGAAACATCTGTGTTTGTTGAGTTTTGCTCATGAGCAAAATAACTGGAATAGATTCTGTCTTGGGATTAACTTTTAGCTTCTCTAAAATATTAAGTATTTTAAGAGAAGATTGCGTATCTGATAAAATCGCGTCTGGCTGATATATTTCAGCTTTAATAATTCCTCTCCTCCCTGAAGTAGTTTCATTGTTTCTCTAAATCCAGCAAGAAAATTTGAGATTATTTAACAAACTAAAAATAGACTTTTACTATTCATCTAGTTTGTTTTTTATTATTAAACTTATATTTTTTGGCTATCCAACGATAGTCGTTTAATATTTATTTGTCTGTACGGTCACATACTAAGGCTGATTGACCAACGCTCAGAGCAGCGCGAAAAGAAGGCGCGTTTTGGGTCAGAAGATTATGTCCCAAAAGCCGCCGGACGCAACGCAACTGTCTCACCGCGTCGCCGTTACTGCGCAAGGGAATGCTTTCCGATGCTGAACCCGAAGGGGGGTTCTCATATAGATTTTTTACAAACTAGTGAGTGATGGCTCAAAAATAAGGTAATAGAGCATCAAACGATATCAATCAAGCTTAAATTTATGGAGTAGCAATATAACTTTCAGCTTGACAAATCTGGATCATGCGGTTGAGAGCAACGCATTTTAACCTGAACTGAGGTTCTCTAGGTACTAAAATTGAATCATGATTATAAATTTTGGCAAATTGCCATGTTATTAAAACAAAACAAACGAAAAGTCATTAAAAATATCATATTTACTAGTCTATTAGCTTTACTAACTGGCTGTGGTAACAGTACTGCTCTTGAAAGTTTCGTTGGTGCCGATCCAGGATTGCTTAAAAACAATGGAAAACAAGTATCTCAGCAAACAGGATCTAATCAAGGGAAACCATCTACTGCCGACGATGTTTTATTGTCTGACAATACTCAAAACAAACCAGCCGATAATAAAGCTAAGGTTTTGGAGTCTCAGTCGGGATTACCGCCAAACTTCCCCAAATTATTTCCTTTGTATCCTCAAGCTCAACTAAAACAAGCGAAGAGAGAGAATGAAACATCAGGAAGATTAACTTGGAATAGCCCAGATAATCAAAAAGCGATCGCTGATTATTATGAAACAAAGTTAGCTGCTAATGACTGGAAAATTATTAAGCCGTTTAATCTTAATCCTCAACTGGAAACAGCTAAAGCGATCGCTGTTAAAAATGATCTTAGAGTCGATCTTACTTTGGTGCGATCGCCTAACCAAAATAAAGCTAATAACAACGGCACAGAAATATCTGTAATCTACCAGCCTATCGAGGCTGATCTAAGCCAGACTCAACCCAAATCAAAGCCACAGCAGCAGCCAAATTCTAGCAATCAAGAGCCAAAGCCTAAATCTCAATCTCAGCCTAGTAATACATCTGATCCTAAGTCTTTTAATTCGTCTGGAGTTGATTTTCAAGATTTAGATCAAGCTCCTGAACAATTACGTCAGCCTTTAGAGTCAGTAGCAGCTTTAGATGTTTTGACTCCCTATACTGGCAACGGCAATATTGAATTAAGCAAGTTTGCTCCCAACACAATAATTACTAGAGGCGAATATGCTCGTTGGCTAATTACAGCTAATAATCGTTATTTCCAAGATAGCTCTGATAAAAAGATTTATCTTGCTACTACAACTAATGAACCTGCCTTTCAAGATGTAAAGCCAAATAATCCAGATTTTGAAGCTATCCAGAGTTTAGCCGAAGCTGGGCTGATACCTTCTCGGCTAACGGAAGATAGTAATAATGTCTTGTTTAAACCTGATGCACCTTTAACAAGAGAAGATTTGCTTGCCTGGAAAGTTCCTTTAGATATGCGCCAATCTTTACCAAAAGCATCAATTGAGGCTATAAAGGAAAGCTGGGGATTTCAAGATGCAGGGAATATTGACTCTACGGCAATTAGAGCCTTGTATGCCGATTTTCAAAATGGCGATCGCTCTAACGTACGGCGTATTTTTGGCTATACTACTCTTTTTCAGCCTAAAAAATCCGTAACTCGCGCTGAAGCTGCTGCTTCGTTATGGTACTTCGGATTTCAGGGAGATGGGGTTACAGCTAAAGAAATTTTAGCAACTGAATCTAAAAGTTAAATCGCTTGTCGATCTCAAAGTTTAAAATTTCTACTAAACTATGAACAAACCCCTTGTAAGACTTATGCTCGATTTAGAACCGATATTTGAATTTTCTCGTCACAACTGTGTAGCAATTTGCTCATTTTTAGTTCCAGCTAACTTAATCGCCACCATTACTACCATAACCTTAGTGATCAAAAGCCATTCGTTATCAGCAATCAATAGATCGATGGGATTTGCCTCCATCTTTGCTGTAACCTTATTTATGCACGTTTCAACCTGGTTTATGATCGGCGTAGTTACCCCCGTTACCTTTATTTTGTTTGGACTGGGAACAACTTGCCTATTGATTAACGCCTTGGCAATTATTTATCGCCGACAGATTGCCCAAGTCTTAACAGCAAGTCTGTCTAATAGTTAAAATATAAACAACCTGGAAAGCTTTTAATTCTCTTTTATAATTAAAAATTACGCTTTTGGTTTGAGAAAGACAAGAGCCTGTCGCCAAATAATTGTCTGCTGATTGTAATGATCTATTACACAAAGACAATCAGCGTCTTGCCAAATTATTTTGCCAACTACAAGGTCATCAGTGACTAATTTTAGTTCTACCTCCTGTTTGTCCTTAACATATTTTTGGACTTGTATTACTCCTGGCAAAGCGGTATCAAATTCAGACATATCAATTTTCGTTAAATATAGAGCAAAGTCAAAGATGGTAATAGAGTTTAGCAAATATCAGGGATTGGGCAATGATTTTATTTTGATTGATAATCGTCATGCCAGCAAACCCATAGTCACTCCTGAACAAGCAGCTAAAATGTGCGATCGCCATTTTGGCATTGGTGCAGATGGGGTTATTTTCGTCTTGCCAGGCAAAGAAGATACAGAATACACCATGAGAATTTATAATTCAGACGGTTCAGAACCAGAGATGTGTGGCAATGGTATCCGCTGTCTAGCTAAGTTTATCGCCGATCTTGAGGGAAACGCAAGAATTAATAAATCTTACAGAATTAATACTCTAGCAGGGGTAATCATACCTAAACTTGAAAGCAATGGAGAAGTTACGGTTGACATGGGAAAACCCCAGTTAGCAGCAGCGAAAATTCCTACAACCTTGAATTCTCCTGACGGAAAAGTTGTGGCTCAATCTTTAATAGTTGGCGATCGCTCTTGGTCAGTTACGGCGGTCAGTATGGGCAATCCTCACTGTATTATATTTGTTGAAGATAGCGAAGCCATAGATTTAGCCAAAATCGGCTCTTTATTTGAACATCACTCCGTTTTTCCGCAGCGAACTAATACAGAGTTTGTTGAGATAGTGAGAGCGGACTATTTGAAAATGAGAGTTTGGGAAAGAGGTGCTGGTATTACCTTAGCCTGTGGGACTGGTGCTTGTGCGACCGTAGTGGCGGGAGTATTAAATGGAAAATGCGATCGCCAATGTACCGTAGAATTACCAGGAGGCTGCTTGCAAATAAACTGGTCTGAGGCTGATGGTAAGGTATATATGACTGGTTCTGCTACAGAAGTATTTAGAGGTAATTATTAACTGATGTTACGTACTTATTACTTTGTGATGACTGGGAAAAGCGATTGTCTTGAATATCAAGTCTAATTCTTAGATTCAGGCGATCGCCATATGAAAAACTTTTTAAAAATGAGATAATCAAAATAAAAGATTGCCACACAAAATCCATGTCACCGATAGAAAAAATTACTCAAGATGCTTTGGCATTACCTAGCAATTTAAAAGTTGAATTAGTAGAAAAGCTTATTGCCAGCCTAGAGTGTAATATAGACGAACAAACTCAATCGGCTTGGATAGCTCAAGCAAAGCAGAGACGAGACGAGATTGTTAACAGAACTGTTCAGACAATACCAGGTGATAAGGCTTTAGCTCAAGTCAGGCAAATACTTGAACAATGAAATACGTTTTTCACCCAGAAGCTCTGAATGAATATTCCGAGACTGTTCAGTATTATGCTAACCGCGATGTTAGTCAAGCTCAAGCATTTATTGATGTCGTTGAAGATGCAGTTTTCAAAATTAGAGAATCTCCAAATCAATACCCTACACTTGAAGAGGATATTCGACGCTGTTTAACTAATAAGTTTCCCTATGCTTTGCTTTACACAATCGATCAAGATTCAATTCTAATTTTGGCAGTCATGCACTGTAACCGTAAACCTGGATACTGGAAATCTAGATCGCAATAGCAAGTTGATAACTGAAACTTCATCAATGTTGTTTAAGAAAGATTTATAAAAGTTGAAGACGCGATCGCTATATGAAAAACTTTTTAATGTTATGAAATGGTTAAAAAATTTTATTAAATAAGGTACAGATTTGCTAATCTTGCTGCATAATGATGTGTGGCACTATAGGTAGGGTTTGGAGTAAAAAGAATCATCCTCAACCCCTACATATAGTATACAGCCCCCTAAATTATCAATTTGACTAGTACCTGCAATGAAATTATCTTCTGTCGAACAAGCAGAACAAGCGAGAAGCCTACTATTGACTCAATTAAAGAAACATCAAACGCCCATGAGTCTACAGGATTTGGGGCTTAACCTGGGCGGTCAATCAAAACTGTCTCATCGTACTCTTAAAGAGGCTGCATGGCGATTGGTTGAAGAAGGAAAAGCTAAATTTAATTCTACTTGGGATTTAGAGATTTTGTAGTTTCTTACCAGAAATACGGCTAAAAAGTTTGTTAAGGCGTACTATCTAGATGAAAGTACGCTTTTTTATGGTGGGGATTATTTATGTTGGATAGATATCAAAGACAACATAATCCTTTTGGGAATCGAGGCGATAAACCAGGAGATAGTCGCAAGTCTTTTCAGATCGATCGCGATCGCATTTTGTATTCTTCAGCATTTCGACGTTTGGCACACATTACCCAGGTAGTTACTTCTCAAGAGGGTCATGTATTTCATAATCGTCTTACTCACTCTCTAAAAGTAGCTCAAGTAGCCCGGCGATTAGCCGAGAAACTAGTTGCAGAACAACCAGATGTAGCAGAAGAGATCGGCGGAGTTGACCCTGATGTAGTAGAATCTGCTGCCTTAGGTCATGATTTGGGACATCCTCCCTTTGGACACATCGCCGAAGAACAATTAGATGCTTGTGCTGTAGGGGCAGGTTTAGCAGATGGTTTTGAAGGCAATGCTCAGTCTTTTCGGATCTTGACTAGATTGGCAATCCATCGGATCGACTATTATGGTTTAAATCTGACTAGAGCTACCTTGAATGCAGTCTTAAAATATCCTTGGTTGCGATCGCCCAATCTTACTTCTAAAAAGCATCGCAAGTACTCTATATATACCTTAGATCAGCCAGCTTTTGATTTTACTCGCCCACAACCTAATGATGCTCAATCAATTGAAGCTAGCATTATGGATTTTGCTGATGATATTACCTACAGCGTCCATGATTTAGAGGATTTTTATTTGGCTGGTTTAATTCCACTGGAGTTGTTGGCAACAGATGGAGATGAGCTAGATCGTTTTATCTTAGAATGGCTACGGGAGTTTCCTAATAATCGCGTGGCAAAGGTAGTAAAAGCTAATCCTTTGCGATTTCAACGTTTTCTTAATGCTACCTATAATCTTAAGGGACAATATCGTCCTGGTTCTTTTGAACAAAAAGCACAGATTAAACGGATTAGCTCTCAATTAATTCAAACCTATGTCCAGTCAGTTAAGTTGAGCAGTAAATATGGCGATAAGCCTCACGGCATGGCTTCGCATCGCGGTTATTTAAAATACAATCGTGAACGAGAAGAGGAATTAAAGTTTCTTCAGCGCATTGTCTGGGCTTACGTTATTTCTAATCCCCGCATGGCTACTCAAAGATACGGGCAAAAAAGAATTATCAAAACCCTGTTTGACATTTATCTAGAAGCAATCGGCGATCGCGATTTAAGCTTTATTCCTGCTCGCTTTGTTAGGGAATTTCTAGAAATTGAAGAAAATGCAGCTAACTCTACCCAAATTACCCAAGAAAAAACCCGCATGGCTGTAGATATTGTAGCAGGGTTGAGCGAAGCAGAAGCCGTAATTCAATACCGTCGTCTGACAGGCATTAGTCAAGACTCTTTTTTTGATAGCTGGAACAATTAATCAATTATCAATTACTACATTTGTTTAATATCCCAAACTAATTTGTCCTGGGGCGAGATTAATTTCTGTGGTTGCTCCAGGCGATCGCAATTTTACTTTTAACTTACCATCTGTAGTTACTCCCGTAACCTCCCCAGGACAGTTATTTACTGTTACTTGTTTGCCTAAACTGCTTAGTATTGCTAAATAACCAGCTAATAGTTGCTCAATTCCTACTGCTAAATAATATTGATATCCGAAAACAATTCCGTAAGCAGTAATTGCTGCTAATTCTTCTAGAGATGCAATGTTTAGCTGGGGTTTGTTTTGATAATAAGACTCAAGATTAATACCAACATCAGGAACAGAATTACGCCAATTAATTCCCACTCCCACAACTGCTTGAGCTATTTTATTTTGCACATTACGAGCTTCAATTTTTATCCCTCCTAACTTACGCTGATTTAAAATCAAATCATTCGACCATTTAATAGTTACTGGTAGCTCATGATGTCGTAAAACTGTAGCAATTCCCCAGGCTGTCGCCATGACTAGATGAGAATTGTTTTTAAGATCTAAATTTAAATCTAGATCTAGAGCAACAGATAAATATAGTCCGCCATCTGCTGAAACCCAATTTCTCCCCCATTGTCCTTTACCTGCGGTTTGCTGAAAGGCAATTGCCCCTACAGGAATTTGTTCTCCTCTATCAATCAATTCCCAAAGTTTTGTATTAGTTGAAGGAATGCTCTCAAAGACAGATATGGGAATAAACGAGATATTGTCTATTTCAGTAATAATTTGACCGCAGAAGGCGGTCAACCGCAAGTCCCGCCTTGCAAAAGCGGGGAACGGTTGACTTTGATTAAGTCTTTGCCAAGCTTGTTGATATAGCTGTAAATTAAAGGTCAACTTTATTTAATAAGATATTGTTATTTCTATTTTTCAATGATTATCAGACAGGATGCAATCTAAAAACAGAGCCAGCTTTTGAATTTGCTTTAAGTGAAAACAGAGGTTATCAAAACACTCTTTAAATCTATTTTGGCTGTTTTTGTGCTGGTTGCCAATTTACTATCTACCATTTTCTCAAATCAAAAAAGACCGATCTATGACCATAACGCCTGAAACAAAGAAAAAAGTTGTTCTCTTGAGAGAGCAACTTCAAAAAGCGGGTTATGCCTATTACGTTTTGGATGAACCCATTATGGAGGATACAGTATATGACAGGCTGTATCGTCAGCTACAGGATTTAGAGGCAGAATATCCCGAATTAGTTACCGCTGATAGTCCTACGCAAAGAATAGGAGACAAGCCCGCATCGCAGTTTACTTCCGTAAGGCATAATATTCCTCTATATAGTTTGGAAAATGCTTTTAATTCGGCAGAATTGGCTAAATGGGAAACTCGCTGGCAAAAGCAGATCGAGGTTCTGCCAGAGTTTAACTATGTTTGTGAGTTAAAAATAGACGGCAGCGCGATCGCACTCACCTATGAAAACGGTATCTTAGTTAGGGGTGCAACTCGTGGAGACGGGGTGACAGGAGAAGAAATTACCCAAAACATCAGAACTATTCGCACCATTCCCCTAAAGTTAAGTCTAAATAACCCACCTGCAAAAGTAGAAGTAAGGGGAGAAGCATTTTTACCTTTAGATGTATTTGCAGCAATTAATCAAGCCAGAAGTAAGTCAGGGGAGGCTTTGTTTGCTAACCCACGTAACGCTGCTGCGGGTACACTGCGTCAGCTAGATTCTAAAATCGTTGCTGAACGTAAGCTAAATTTCTTTGCCTACACCCTACACACGGATGCCCCCCTTATTAGGAGGGGTGCTGAAAGCGGGGGGATTAATTCTCAGTGGGAATCTTTAGAGATACTACAGCAAATGGGTTTTTTGGTTAATCCTAATCGTCAACTGTGTCAATCTTTGACAGAAGTAGAGGCATATTTTCAAGAGTGGGATACGGGCAGAAAAAACTTACCCTATATGACTGATGGTGTGGTAGTAAAAGTAAACGACTATCAACTGCAACAACGGCTTGGGTTTACGCAGAAGTTTCCCCGCTGGGCGATCGCCCTTAAATATCCTGCCGAGGAATCGCCCACGGTAGTCGAAGATATTATTGTCAACGTGGGTCGTACTGGGGCAGTAACTCCCATGGTTGTGATGCAGCCTGTGCAGCTAGCAGGAACAACGGTACAAAGAGCAACTCTACACAATAGCGATCGCGTTACGGAATTAGACATCCGCGTTGGTGATACGGTGATTGTTCGTAAGGCGGGAGAAATTATCCCCGAAGTTGTCCGTGTTCTCAAGGATTTGCGCCCTTCTGGTACTGTCCCTTATCAGATGCCAACTAACTGCCCTGAATGTAATTCAGCCTTAGTTCGTCCCCAAGATGAAGCCGTTACTCGCTGTATCAATAGTTCTTGTCCAGCCATTCTCCGAGGCAGTATTATTCACTTTTGCTCTCGTAATGCTTTAGATATTCGCGGTTTAGGCGAAAGAATAGCTATACTACTGATAAAAAACAGTTTAGTACATTCTGTTGCCGATTTATACACTTTGACCGTCGAACAAATTGCCAGTTTAGAGAGAATGGGAACTAAGTCGGCTGAGAATCTGGTTCAGGCGATCGCCGAATCAAAAAATCAAGACTATGACAGAATTTTATATGGCTTGGGTATTCGTTACGTAGGTAGCGTTAACGCCAAGATCTTGGCTGAAAACTTTCCTACTATTGAGGAATTATCTCAGGCATCTTTTGAATTAATAGAAGCAGTTTATGGTATTGGCGAGGAAATAGCCCAGTCGGTTTTTGAATGGGTAAGAATAGTTGACAACCAGACTTTAATTAAACAGTTACAAGCAGCAGGATTAAAGTTTGTTTCCCGTCAATCTACCTTAGATACTGTCGCTCAATCTCAGCAAATCTTAGCAGGTAAAACTTTTGTGATCACAGGAACTTTACCTAGTTTAAAACGCAGTGAAGCTCAACAACTTATAGAACAAGCAGGAGGAAAAGTAACGGGTTCGATCAGCAAAAAAACTGACTATCTATTACTAGGAGAAGACGCTGGTTCTAAATTAGCTAAAGCCGAAAAATTAGGCATTTCTCAACTAAGCGAAGCCCAACTATTGGAATTACTCAACAATTAGCAACTAACAACATTAATCAAACCACTCAACCTTATCTTTAATTGGTTCACGACGGCTTTTTGTGCAGGGATTGTCACTATATCCTAAATATAAATAACCCAGGCACTTATCCTTGGCTGCCAAACCCAGAAAATTTTTTAATTCTTCAGTATAGGTAATGCCTCCCGATCCCCAAAAGCTGCAAATTTCATAAGCTGCTGCAGTTAGTGCCATGTTTTGTACACTACAGGCAACAGCTTCTATCTCTTCAATCTCTGGGATTTTTTCTGTTGTTTGTCGTTGCATACAGATAACAATTACATGAGAAGACTTAAGCACGTTGGTCTTCAGGCGATCGCATTTTTCAGGTTGGAATTTATCGGACGGAGTGATTTTTTTATATAAATCAGCTTGAAAATCAGCTAACTTTTTTAATCCAGAATCTGTGAATACTTTATATCTCCAGGGTTGAGTTAAGCCATGATTGGGAGCCCAATTGGCATTTTCTAATATCTTCCAGATGATCTCATCTTCTATTTTATGACCATTGAAAAGGCGTGGTTTAGTAGAACGACGAGATCTTATTATTTGCGTTAGCTGTTCAGTAAACATAACCATAAGTAAAAAAGTAGCGCATTTCTTGTTAGTAAAAGTTATTAAATGTTGTTTTTCTCTGGTAATTATACTTGGAGGAAAAAAATCTTACCTAAGTATTAAATATTTTCCGACCGTGAATTCTAAGTAATTCTATTTGAAGTCATTGACAACCAAAACTTTAACTAAAGCTAAGTTTCCAATAATTTAATAGTAAAAGGGTGTCGAAAAATTAGATCGAGGTTAGATTGTATATTGTGTAATTCTACAGTTATGACAGACAATATTAGGTTACTGCCGTCTAGTTGAATTAACATATTCTTAAATTTATCGCTCAGTAATATCTCTCATATTTATATATTAAATAGAGAGACATAACAAAAAGTGAATTTGATTCACTCCCAAGCTCAAAGCTAAAGACTATTACCTATGAAAGATACTTCCACCAAAGACAATAAAAAACTGCTGCTTATAGATGATGACCCGAATTTAATTTTGCTGGTTAAAGATTATTTAGAATTTAGAGGATATAACGTAGACACAGCAGAAAACGGTCGGGAAGCTCTAGAAGTTCTAGACCAAAATGTTCCTGACATGATTATTTGTGACGTTATGATGCCTGAAATGGATGGTTATGCTTTAGTAAAACATATCCGTGAAGAACCAGTTACCAATCGAATTCCTGTATTGTTTCTCTCGGCTAAAGGTCAAAGTCAAGACAGAGTTAAAGGGTTAAATGAAGGTGCAGATGTATACATGGTCAAACCTTTTGAACCTGAAGAATTAGTTGCTCAGGTAGAATCTTCCCTGAGTCAGCTTAAACGCTGGGAGCAAGGTCGTCCCAAAGGCTTAGACGGTGCGCCTACTATTATAGTGCCTCACAACGTAGAATTAACTCCTACAGAACTAAAAGTAGTACAGCTAGTAGCTAAGGGAATGGCAAATCGCGAGATTGCTCAACAGTTAAACGTCAGCCAGAGGACTATTGAGAGTCATGTATCAAATATGCTCAATAAAACTAGTCTTAACAATCGTACTGAACTGGCACGCTGGGCAATTGAAAGCAGTATGGCATAAGGATTTGGGGTTAAAATCTACTAACCCCAAGAAAAACTTGCTCATGTATTAGATAGTCTGTTATTATGTATTCCTATGTGCTGGCGTAGCTCAGTTGGTAGAGCAGCTGATTTGTAATCAGCCGGTCGCAGGTTCAAGTCCTGTTGCCAGCTTCTGTTGCTCTGTAATAAGCAGCGTGGCTTTCAGTGACGACGGTTGGTTATAAATCAGCCGACTTCGCTTTGACGATTTATCAAAAAGGGTAAAATAGGGGAGTTAGAGTCACTGTAATCAGCCAAAACAAAATATTTAGGGGAATGCCGACACGCATAAAATCGGTAAACTTATAGCCTCCTGGTCCATATACCATCAGATTTGTTTGATAACCGATAGGAGTAGAAAAACTAGCGGAGGCAGCGATCATAATAGCGATCGCAAAAGGCATAAAGCTAACGTCCAAGCTTTTAGACAAAGCTAGGGCAATGGGAAAGATTAAGGCGGCAGCTGCGTTATTGGTAATTGCTTCTGTCAGGATATTGGTAACAGCATAAATTATCGCTAAAGCTAGCCAGGGATTATCTCCTGCAAAATGAGTCAGACTGGATGCGATCGCTCCTGCTGCCCCCGTAGACTCTAACGCCTTGCCGATACTTAAAGCTGCACCGATTACTAATAGTACAGACCATTCAATGTTACGCAATGCCCTAATTGATGAACAGCAGCCTGTTAAAATCATGACGATTGAGGCTAAAATTGCTGCCTTGAGCATACTCGTTAAGCCAATAGCGGTTAAAAAAACCATAACTCCTAAAATGGCGATCGCCAAAGGAGCTTTTTCGTGGCGTAAAGGCTCAGAATCAGGAATACCGTTAACTAGATAAAAGTCATTAGATATACGCTGTTGAGCCAAGAAATTGGCGTTGGCTTCTAGTAATAAAGTATCTCCTGGTTGAAGACGTATACTACCTATTTTGCCCCGTAGGCGTTCTCCGTTTCGGGCTACAGCTAAGACCACCGCATTATATTGAGTACGAAACTTCCCTTCGCGAATGGTTCGACCCACCAGCGGACAAGTGTTAGATACCACGGCTTCAATTAAACAACGCTCAGAACGAGGAGTGTCGAGCTTAAACACCTCATCGGTATCAGGCTGGAGTCCTCTAAGGCGATGTAAATCCACAATTGAATCAATCATGCCAATAAATGCCAGGCGATCGCCATCTCGCAAAATTTCTTTGGGGCTAACCGCAGGTATAATCATCTGATCGCGGATAATCTCAACTAAATATAATCCTGGTAGTTGTCTCAAGCCCGCATTTTCAATACTCTTGCCAGCTAGGGGACTATTCTCAGAAACCATCATTTCTACGGTATATTGGCGCACATCATCGGTTTCGCTAATTACAGGCTGACGATCTGGTAAGACCCAAGGATGAGCAACAAACAAATAAATCATACCAGCGATCGCGCAGGGCAATCCGACCACTGCTAAATCAAATAACTTTAAACCAGGTAAATCTGTCGCCGATATGATCAAGCCATTAACTACCAAATTGGTACTCGTGCCAATTAAAGTGCAAATTCCCCCAAATATAGCTGCATAACTCAGGGGAATCATCAATTTAGAAGGACTGATCCGCAGCTTTCTAGACCAGTTACTCACCACAGGAATAAACATCGCCACCACGGGAGTATTATTGAGAAAAGCACTCATGCCCATTACAGGAGTCATCAGACGAAAAAGAGCAGCATTTTGTCCTTTGGGCAAGCCTAAAACTCTTTGGGAAATCCAGTTTAGACCTCCCGTTTGAGATAAACCAGTAACTACAATATAAAGTACGGCTACAGTAATCATGCCTGGATTGCTAAATCCAGCTAAAGCATCTTCTTCTGTCAAAATACCGCTAACATACAAAACTGCCGTACCACCTAAAAAAATAATTTCTGCGGGTAAAGTCGCGATCGCATTAAGCACAAAGACTCCCAGCGTAACAGCAATTGTTGCCCATCCTTGCCAAGAAAGCTCGAAACCAGAATCAGCAACCGACGAAAATAAACCAATGGCACAGGAGGCAATAAGACCTACTAATGCTAATAAAAATAGTTGTTTACGAGTCCTAAAAGCGAAAATACGGCGAGAAAATCGTCGCGTCTCCATGCTTAATCCCCTAGAGATATTAATTTCCAAGTCAGTGTATCACGAATAAATCTTAAGCGTTTTAAAATGCAATTAAATATTAATCCTACTTGATTTTAAAATTCACTGCACCATAATAAACCTTAATTTAGCTAACCTGTATAGTAATTAAATATGAGCAAATCAACTGTAGAATCTCAAAAATTAGAGATGATTGAATATCTGACTCAAAATAATTTTTTGTTCAAGGATTTGGATCGATCGTGGCTAGCCAAACAAATCGCTTCACAGCAGCTTATTGAGGAAAAGTTATACTCTAGCCGTCCCGTATACACGGCATTTCGCCCCGATACATCTTTAGAATATTTATATGTAGTAATCAACGGTGGACCAATTGTTGTCCGCTCTACTCCTTTAGATCGCATTATCGCCCTAACTTATGCCAATAGCTGTTTTGGAATGCAAAATTTGGCTTTGAGCTACGGCAATCTCTCCAGTGGTTTTCCTAGTTTAGTAGAAGCTTATAAAACGGCAGACGTAGTTAAAATTCCGCTTGAGGCGATTAAATCAATACATCAAGAATGTGAAATATTTCGTCAGCGTTATGGGCTAATGTTTGAGTTGCAGGAAAAATTTCAATATCATTTACTCAATTGCAGCACTTACCCTCCTCAGGCGGTGGCAGCCTTATTAAGAGCTTTGATTTATCAAGAAAGAGAGCTAGGTAATCAACCTCAAGCTGATGGAGTATTTGTCTTTGATTTGCCCGTAGATGTGATTGCTAAAGCTTGCCAACTAAATAATCGCACTGTAGAACAAGTCTTAAAAGGAATGACAAAAGTTGGGTTGCTTAAATCCCAAAAAGGTTCTCAAAATGATTTGCTGAGTGTAGTTAATCCAGAAGAATTGAAGGTAGTTTATGGAGCAACTCGCGATAAAGTTGCTTGGTGGCCTTTACGTTAACTGTAGTTTCTTTAATTGAATAATTTGTCTTATAACAACAGCTAATCAAAAGATAATTATTGATAAAATTAGGCTGATAATTGCCGTAAACAACAATACGATCGCTATGGCAGCATCTTGAACGTGGATTACCTTGGCAGCTACCAAAAACTTGAGAACGATTAAGCAATGGCGATCGCTCATAAATCTCAATAATTTCTCAATTATTAGATCATTACACAACCTATTATATTGTATGGCATTGCGTTTTTAGGTTATGACATCAGGTTTGTATAAGGGTAAACGGTCGTTCCCCTTTATAATTCATATTGTTCTAAACAGAATTGATATTGGACAAAATATCATTTTACTAGTAAATTTAACTAGAAGAAAAAGAGATAAAAATAATCTGTTTATTCTGTAACTTTTAATTATTACTACTGCATTTAATCAAAGCTGGACATAGCTTTTATGCATACAAAAACTATAACTAGATAAGTTAATTAGATTACAATGCGAGAGGCTCAAACTCTACTAGATAATCGCTATTCCATTTTACATATAGAACGTACCAGTAATTTTAGTAAGGTTTTTTTCGCTTTAGACACTTACCAAAATCCACCACGTAGTTGTGTAATTAAAATACTCCAACCAGTTGTCCAAAAACCACAGGTTGCTCAATGGATACAAAAGGAATTCCAAAAAGAGGCAAACCATCTTAAACAATTAAGCTTGTGTAATCCTTATCTTCCTCAAATTTATACTTATTCAAAAGATTCTTTGGGCTATTATCTAGTTCGGGAATTAATTGAAGGCATAACCTTAAAAGAAAAAGTTGAAACCAAGGGTAAGCTATCTGGCATAGAGGTTAGACAGATATTAGTCAAACTTCTAAAAGTGTTAAACTATCTGCACAAAAGAAAAGTAATTCACCAAAACATTAAACCCAAAAACATCATTTTACGTGAGAACGATCATCTGCCGATGCCGATCAACTTTGGCAGTATTAGGCAGATAGTCACAACCTTTGATTTTTGTGGAGATAGGCAAATATCCTCTTCCAACAATGTTTATGGTTATATTCCCTCAGAACAAGTTTTAGGTCAGCCTGTACCTGCTAGTGATTTATATAGCTTAGGATTGACGGCAGTTTATTTACTGACGGCTAAAAATCCTTTGGATCTGCAGATTGATTTAAATCATGGCAACTTTAAAATGCCTTTAGAAATAAGTCATACAGATCCTGAGTTAGCAGCGATTCTTTCTCGTGCTATCAGTTTAAACTCAAGCGATCGCTATAGTTCGGCTCAAGAAATGCTCGATGCTTTACTACAAATAAAATCTCAGCCATCTTTAGACAAAGATAAGCCAGAAAATTCCGACCTTAATCTTGATACACCGTTATCAAAGCCCGAAAGCACGTTTGTTTCAACTTCCAAAGCTGTAGTCGCCGAGCTAGCGAGCAAATATGACCGACGGTCACAGCGGGGTTTCCAACTGGAAACAAAAGACTTGTCCGCATATACTGCCGAGGGCGCACCTGACGGCGACGCTGGGTCTCGTCGCTTTTACAGCGGAGTAATCTATGACTTCAATTGGTGGAAAATCATTATCTACATTCTAAGTAGTTTGTATGTTTTAGGTGCAGCTATAACTGCTCTATACGACTGGAATTCAAGCCAAAATACTTTTATTCCCCAATTGCCTGAACCATCGACACCATTCCCTTCTACTTTACCCCCTCCAACTAAAGTAGTCAGTAAAAAGCCATCTATACTTCATAGCCAATCAAAAGATTTAGTTGAAGTACCGATTTTTGCTACGGGGACTCAAAAAAAGCAGTTAAGAAAAGTTTTGGGAGAACCTAACGCTATTCAAAAAGGACACTGGGTCAACAGTAGTGTCTGGATATACAAAGGTAAAAGTAATGGCTTAATAGATATGGGTTATTTGTTCGATCTCAATACCAATAAATTACGACAAACCGAATTGGCGATTGCACCCTCTGTAGGTTTAGGAACAACCACCGAAATTTTAGACAGTTTGCTTCAGGGTAATATTACTCCATCGGTAAACCAAGGGTTAAAAAAAATATACCAGCGTCAGGCAAATGAATATTCGTTTAGGCTAGGAGGTTTGTCAGGAAGTATCGAAAGGGACAAAGATGACAATATTTATTTAGGAGTGTGGGAGTCAGATTTCCACTAAACTAGATTTCAAATTAAAGTTATGAAAATAAAAATATAGAAATAAAGTTAATTTCAAAATTATATGAAATACCTAAATGTTTGCTACAAATGGATTGATCTAGGGACTTAGGGACTTAGAGACTTGGGGACTTGGGGACTTGGGGACGAATTTACTACCTGCGTAGTTGCTCCCAGTCTCCTCGTCTCTCCGTCACCTTGTCACCCCGTCACCTGATTTGTATCATTCTTTTTTAGAATTCATATTATTTAATCAGTTAGCGATTTTTACTATATTAATCGCTGTTGCACCTACGGCGATCGCCCGTCCAGCATTTAATTGCGATCGTACAATTAAAATAGCAATTCCAAATTAATTCCAGCACGATTATCGTTGTTTTCTAGGGAATTTTGCCATTCTAAATCTGTAGATAAACGCAGCTTAGGAGTAACGGCATAACCAACAGACAATGAAGTTATACCGACTTCTGCTTCACTTCCTGGAGAAATAAAGCTTTGTGATAGAGAAATATCTCCTGCACCAGTGCGAGAAAAAGCCAGCATCAACCTTAAACCAATGTGCAAACCATCGGTATTAAAGTCATTGCTCTGCACATAACGATAGCCAATCAGCGGCGCAAAATTAATATAGCTGCCTAAAGGGAATAAAAAATAATATAAGTCTGTACCAAAAGCGTTGCGATCACCATTAAATGCTGATTGGTAGTCGGCACTAAAGGTTAAACCAGTACGACCAATAAATATATCTTCAATACCAATATTAATTCCTACTGCATCATTATTAGAAGGAAAAGTAGTAAAACCTAAACGAAAACGAGTGTCAAAACTCGGATCGTGGCGAATATCCTCTAGTACATCAGGAACTTCTATAAGCCAGCGTTGTAAAGTAGGACTTTCTTCGATCACCTTTTCGGGAATATCTAGCTTGTCGCTAACAGTATTAGTCGGAATTTTAGACTCTTGAGCCAAAAGAGGAAGGTTGACAATGCCAACTAAAGCAACTTGCCAACCAATCTGAATAGATAACAGCTTTAAAAAATAATTGACGTTCAAAGATATACCTTGAGTTTTTTTACGCCAATCCATCTTAAATCACTAGATAACGCTATGATGCCACTATTTTTCTGGAGCAAATTCTAAAGATACACCATTCATACAGTAACGTAAACCAGTAGGTTCAGGACCATCATCAAATACATGACCTAAATGACCGCCACAACGATTACAGTGGACTTCTGTTCTAGTCACAAACAAAGAGCGATCGCTCTTTGTATCAATCGCATCTTCTAAGGGCTGATAAAAACTCGGCCATCCTGTACCGCTATCAAACTTGGCATCAGCATTAAATAGAGGTTGACCACAACCAGCACAGATATAAGTCCCCTGATCATAAACTTTATCTAAAGGACTTGTTCCTGGTCTTTCTGTACCGTGTTTGCGTAATACTTTAAACTGTTCTGGAGTCAGGGTTTCTTTCCACTCCTGCTCGGTTTTTTGGATTTCGTATTTATTTTCGGATGTTGTCATAATCAGTAAATTGATAGTTGTGAAGAATCCCCAACTATATTTTAATTGGAAATATAAGACCTTATCGGAAATAAGAATAAAATTTGAAGAAATAACGTCGTGTGCAACTAATTTTTTATCCACAAATACTTGCTCAAACTGAAGTGGATTAAAAAAATGACGATTAAGCCAAAAACAGACTGTATGAGCAAGTATTTTACGACTGAGACGACTGGTTAAATGCCACATATCTCTAGCTCTGACTTTCTCAACAACGTGCAAGTATGGTATTAAACAATGTGAAAGCTATGCTTAATATGAATGTCGTTGTTGTTTACAGTGAAGACACTAATATAAATGCTGTTGTTGACTAAGGTTGATTTTCTTGAGAACCGATCGCCTGACTAAATATTGTCTAATGTAATGACCGTTTAGTTGAACTCTGAGTTACTTCTGTAACCCAAATTAGTAATGATTAAAACTGCGCTATCGCGATCTTAAAGAAGCAATATGATATTTTTGGCGCAAAAACATTGAAATTAGAAATCTAAAGTTTTATTTGGGAATCATAAGTTTAAGGCTCACGGTTTTTTGAGTTTTTTCCTCACACAAAGGGTAGGTTAATTTTGAAACAGCAAAATTTTTTAAACAATTCTAATTTTCTCATATTGGTAGCTCCAGCAACAGCAGTCGCGATTATGACTTTTTTGCTATCTCGTGGTAATGCGTGGGCTGCAATTGGTACCGGAATTACTTCGATAGTTTCTATTAGGGCTGTTGATCGTCGCGATACGGAAATAGAAGTATTAAAGGAGAGATTTCGTCGCCTAAAAAACTGGGAAGAGTTAATAGCGAAACTACCTTCTCTACAAGCTGAGGCTCAAACTTTAACTACTCGGCAAAATGAACTCAAGAACAATATTGGCAACAATGAAAAAGAACTAAGTAATTTTCGAGAACAATTACACCATACTAAAGGTGAACTATCCCAAAAAGAGGGAACGCTAAAAGTAGTCAAACAAAATATAGTTGATTTATCAAAAACAAAAGATGAATTAGAACGCAGAATTGCTATAACTAATTAACAAAACCCAGATTTAGCAGTTCGCGAACGCTTGTATTCAGAAACCGAACAGCTTCGGTTACAAAAAACTAGTTTAGATGCACAGGTCAATTTTTTAAAGTCAGAGCAAACTGCTTTAGAAGCAATTAAGGTAGAGTTAGCAACCAAACAGCCTTAGCTAAAACTGTTGCAGCAGCAATTAGAAATTCTACAGTCTAAAACTCAGGAATTAGAAAAACAAGCAGCAGAATTAGAACTATTACGAGTCACTTATGATGCTTTATCATCGGAAAAAAACAGCTTTGAAACTCGTATTAATCAATTAAGCCCTGAAATTACAGGACTGGAAGTGCAGAAACAGCAAATTCTACAAGCAATTCAAGAGAGCGAAGAAAAATATCGTCAGGTAGAACAGCAAAGACAAGAATCTCACCGCTTAAGATTAGAAATTAAACAAAAACAACACGAAATTAGTAATTTAGAACGAGAAGCCAGACAGATTACAGGTATTATTGTTTCCTCTGAAAAAGAGAAGGCTGGATTGGAACAAGACAATCATAAATTAGAACAGCGTCTTAAAAGGTTGAAAGGCGAAATAGAAGAAATTGAAAATAGTGCAGCATTAGCACTTCAAGCTTTACGTAAAGAACTTTGGGAACATAAAGATCTTCCTCAAGCCAAAAGACAAATCGATACAACTGCTACAGGAGAGCAACAATTTATTTCAGGATTTGCCAATCATTTAATACAGCAGGGGCTTATTTTTCCCCAGAGGGTGATTAATGCTTTCCACACCTCTTTAAAAGTACAGGACATTTCAGCTTTGGTAATTTTAGCGGGTATTAGTGGTACGGGAAAAAGCGAACTACCCCAACGTTATGCAGAATACATTGGCGCACAAAAGTTAACCTTAGCAGTACAGCCTCGTTGGGATTTACCCCAGGATTTACAGGGTTTCTATAACTACATTGAGAAGAAATATAAGCCTACAGATTTGATGCGGGGACTAAATCAATATCAAAACGATTCTAATATGAGCGATCGCTTGGTAATTGTTTTATTGGATGAAATGAATCTAGCGCGGGTAGAGTATTACTTTAGCGATTTTCTCTCGAAACTAGAAACCAGACGCTCTCAGACTACTTATCTGGACTTAGATGTAGGTAGCTTACCCTTACCCGAAAAAGAACGAAGACTAGAGATTCCCCAGCAGTTTTTGTTTGTAGGGACAATGAATGAAGATGAAACTACTCAGTCATTATCAGACAAGGTTTTAGATCGGGCTAATGTCTTGACTTTTGGTAAACCACAGCAGTTGAAACTGAGGGAAGAAGCTAACAGCAGTAGAAGTGCAGCAACATCTGTTGGGGGTTATGTTTCTTATTCCCAGTACAAAGGCTGGATGCGATCGCCCGATCCCAATTCGGAAGTGGTGACAAAGCTTCGCGATTATTTAGATCGTGCCAACAATATTATGGATAAGTTAGGGCATCCTTTCGCCCATCGAGTCTTTCAAGCAATTACTCGTTATGTGGTCAATTATCCTGGGGTTGTCGAAGGAAATAAAGCTGCATTAAAAGCCGCTTTAGCCGATCAATTCGGACAGAAACTATTGCCCAAGCTACGGGGATTAATGCTTGATGAGTGTCACGAGCAATTGGAAGAGTTGGCTCGATTGATTAATGATATTGGTGACGAAGCTTTAATTAAAGCCTTTGCCATAGCTAAAAACGGACATTTTGGACAGTTTCAATGGCGGGGATTTGTTTATTTAGAGGAATCAGAAGCAGTATTAAGTTCGGTTGTGGGGTAGCAGGTGAAATTTTATCAGAATCTTTTTGCTTACTTTAACGGCAATAATTTAGAAGCAGAAAATATC
The DNA here is from genome assembly GCA_038259125.1 of Chroococcales cyanobacterium. Taxonomy (GTDB): domain Bacteria; phylum Cyanobacteriota; class Cyanobacteriia; order Cyanobacteriales; family Xenococcaceae; genus Waterburya. The sequence goes on from JBBSPC010000052.1 coordinate 23,953, forward strand.
GTCTTGCAGGGATGCGATCGCCCGATTTTAATTGGCAGTGAGGATATTAGCAATTCTTTGTTAATTAAACATAGCCAAGATGTCTATGAAATTGGTTTTCCCTATCTTAAACCAACGGATTTAGAAGAACATGACGATCGCTGTCAAGCTGAATTAAAGATTGAAATAGGCGATCAAGAATACTCATTATTTATTACTGACGAAGTAATCGATGAAGAGGCAATTGAAGATGAAGCTAAATTAAAAGAATGGTTGGGTACGCCGAAAGAAAAACGGCCCGATACTTCGATTGAAATTTTACTACAAAATTTTACTGGTTTATTCAGTCATCAAGATTTATGGAGTGTGCGCCAAGGAAATACAGACGGGATTAATTTACATTATTTGCCAAAATATTTAGCTGAATTTAATCTTACCGAAGCTAGTTTACCTTTGATAATTAGCTTAGAAAAACAGTATGAACTATCTCGTAAACTAGGGACAATTACGCCTAACCTGCGCCATCAGCTACGCAGAAAATCAGAATTGATGTCCATCAGTAGAATTCAAGAAATGGATAGTTACTGTCTACGGGATTATATTCGTCGTCCTGGATCTTCCCCAGAGGAAAAGGCGGGAGCGAAACAGCAGCTAATAGGAGTAAAACGCGAGCAAAATTATCATACCGTTGAGAATAAATTTTTAATTTATTTTGCTGGTAGATTACTACATTTAGAATGTTTTCGCTATGAAAAAAGTAATGATAAGGCTTATTTAGATGCTGTCCGCAAGTTACGCCAAACAATCGATATTTTTAATCAATCGCCTTTAATTAAAGATATTTCGGTGCGCTACTTTAGGTTGACTAAACCCAACTATGTTTTACTGCAAAACCCCATTTATAATAGTTTTTATCGAGCTTATCAAGACTATATTTACAGGCGATCGCAAAAACAACGACTTTGGAGTTATCGCCATAACTTATTAGGAGATACGGTTTATCTCTGTTTGGCTGCTGCTTTATTGCGTTTTCAAGGAGTACGTTTGCAACCACTGGCTAATTTAGCCATCAGAACCAGTCCCAATTACGGTAACTATTTACTGAAAGGTAAACTATCTATTTCAGTTTTTCTTCAAGATTTTGTTTGTGAATTTGGGTTAGATAAATGTTCGGATTTAAGCAGGGGAGATTATCGCCTAACGATTGAATTGCACGATTTGAAATTATCGATTTTAACTACAAAAATAGCCAGCTTTCCGATCTGGATCTTTTGGTATAAGCCGTCAGATGAAGTAATTACTTCGGCTAATAATTATCTTAATAAAAATTCTCATAATTATTCTTTAGGAATTATCTTTTATTTACAAATATCTCCCAACATAACTAAATCATTTGCTGAAGAGGAGCGTAAGCTAGACGCGGAACTAAATACTGAAACAATAATTGAGCCTGGTAAGACTTTACTGTATCAAATACCCAATCCTCTGGATCTATCAAGTTTTACTGCTATTACAGACTTACTAGCACGAATTATTAAACCTTTGGCGGAGGAGATGAGATGAATTCATTTTGGTCAACCTTAAATCCTTTATTAGAACAAGTTAATATTCCTTTAGAGCATTGGCAATCTTTACAAAATAAGCCTAGTTTGCCTCTACAGCTAATCGCCAAAACTAGAGAGCAGGGGGCAACATATTTAGCTTCAGAAATACCTTTAGCTTTTTCTTATGACAGCAATTTAGCTCTTAGCGTCAATCAACAATTAGCTTTAAACTTAGCTACTGCTAACAATCCTTTAATGGTAATTCAGGGTGTTCCTGGTACCGGTAAAACTCGTCTAACTCAGGTACTAATTAAAAGTTTAATTGCCCAACAAAAGCGTATTTTAATCCTGACTCGTTACCCACAAACTAGAGCTACTTATCAAATACCAACTATTACTTTTTCTCTTAGCAATCGGCAAGATTATCGCAGTTGGCTAACAGAACAAATAAAGCGAAAGTATTTGGGTAAATTAGCAATGTTTTTTTTACCCCTACACTTACTACCCGATGCCTTGTTAGCACAGTTGCGATCGCCTCAAAAACTAGAGAAATGGCTGCATATATTACAAGCGAACCATTCTACTGAGGAAATTGAATCTTTATTATCGGCAGAATTGCCTCTGGTTTCTAAAGCGCGACTGAATCTATTGGCTTACCGCCTACAAAAACTAGTTCCTTTACTACAGCAGCAGCTATGGTTGCATCAGCTTGGCGAGCAGTCTGAAGCTACAGCAGCAGCCATAACTACAGAAATTCAAGAGACTATACCAATTTTGGGTACAGTCGAGGAGTTTCTGCAACCCCGACATCAGCAACTATGGAAAATGTCGTTTGATTGCGTAATTGTTGAATCAGCAGAGTCTTTAACTTGGTCAGAATTAGTTCTAATCGCGGGAGTGACGAACAAGCTAATTTTACTCGGTAACTCACCTTTAAATCTGTCATTTCCTCATCGTCATAATTTTACTCAATCTCCTCCTCTAGAATGGTTGGGAGAATTTTTGTTACCGACTTACCGTTGTCGATTAACCGAGCAATTTCGCCTACATTTTACAATTGCTAGACCGATTTTTGATGTTCTGTATGGTCAATGGATTCGTACTCAACCACAGCCAGACACCATAACTTTACCTCAAGAGCGTTTGCAGATGATTGATGTGCGGGGAAAACCGATCAATGGGATTAATTCTTGGGAAGGTAAACGGCTTTTGAAGTTTATGTCCGAACTTGGTGCAGCCAAAGCCAAGCAGATCGGGATTTTAGCCTTTAGCGCAGCACAAAAAACCTGGTTACAAACTAATTGTCCTTTAGAGTATCGAGAAATTTTTATTGGTTCATTTGCTGACTGGGTAGGAAAGGAGATCGAGATCTTATTAGTTAGCTGCGTCGGTTATCCCGAACATCTTACAGCAGCCAATAATGCGATCGCTCTTACTAGAGCCAGCGATTATTTAATTTTATTTGGCGATTACCAACTTTGGAGTAGTCAACCATCCCCGATGCAAGATTTGCTTTATCGTCCTGAATTAATCAGAGAAAGAGAGGTATCGTTAAAATGAAGCTATATATCGAGTTAAAAGGAACATTTGACCGTATTCTAATCAATTTTGAGGCTATAGAAGCAAAAGTGATAACTCCAGAGCAATGGATGCGATCGCATTTTGCCATTGCTACTCAAGTCAGACAGCGATCGCCTTTACTGTTGCGTCAAAAGTTTGGCATGAATTTTTTGTCGGAGTCGAGTATCAAACAACTTCTACAGCAGGCGCATGATTCAATTCCCTTATGGCGACTGCATCAAGAAGCTATAGAAGCCAAACCCATACTGTATCGCTATCAATTTATTAATCAGGAAGCTCAAATACAACTTCAACCAGACGATCCACAACTCCCAGACTGGGAAACAGACAGTATTACGGGTACTTATAAAATAGCTGTTGAGGGAAATACTTATCCTGGTGTATCCCAAATTTGGCTCGATACTATTTGGCTTCAGGTGAAACAGGAATGGGAGAAATATTCAAATTGCGATCGCCTTAAGATGGCTTTGCAGTCGCTAAATAATGATGAGTTTAATTTCTATCTTCCAGAAATACCAGAAGTAAAAGTTACCGTTGATATTCAACAACTTCCTTTAAAAATAGGAGAAGCGATCGCTTTTCTCAGACAAGAAAGCAAAGATCTAGAAAGCCTATCTGATGCTGCGGTTGAATTGGTTTCACAATACCAAACAGAAGGTACTGCTACGCCGATCGATCTTCCATTACCTGAAGAGATAACACTAAAAGCGTCTTCTCCTAACCAACAATTCTTTGTTATTGGTAAAAGAATTAGTCGCAAAGCGATCGAGGAATTGATTAGCCAAGCAGAGCAATTTCTGTTTATATCTAGCTATATTATCGAAGATCGCAATATTACCGAATTAATCTGTCAAAAAGCAACTACTTTACCTCAAGGAGTTTGGCTGCTTACAGATTTACGAGATGAAGTTATCGATGCGATCAATACCCAAGTAGAAGATCTTTCCAAATCGAGGGAAGCCTATCAACATTCCGATGACAAAAAAGCTCAATGTCTAAAGCTACTGCTAGATGCAGGTGTGCGTATTCGTGGCGGTGCGTTTCATCTTAAAACCTATATTACCGAAAAAGCAGCTTATCTTGGTTCGTGCAATTTAACAGGGGGGAGTTTAGATTTTAATTTGGAAAGTGGCTTAATCTGTCAGGGTACAACTACTCATCAGGATTTATGGCAATACTTTACCCGTTGTTGGTTACATAAAACCAAATATGATGTGCTTCCTCTCCAGTCTGGATTTAACCAGCGTACTCTCGAACGCTCATCTCCCAATGACAGATTCAATTCCCAAGCACTACTAACACCCAGACAATATCGAGAAGACTTATATCGGGAATTAAATAAATGTTCGGAGAAAGTAGAAATATACAGTCGCGGTTTTTCTCCCGATGCAGAAATTATCAACTTACTAGCAACTCGCTCGACTCGCATCTATGCAGACGGCTTTATCCGCAATAAAAGCTCTCGTATTACAGCACATTTTACAGCGGGAGTTCACGCCAAAATTACTCTAATTGGCGATCGCCTTGCTTATCTTGGCGGGGTTAACTTCCAGTTTGCACCACGAGGATTTAAGTTAATCGATCTTATGTATAAAACTAGCGATCGCCAAGAAATTACTCAGATCCGTCAACAGTTAACAGCTTTATCCTTTTAATCGGAGGAATTATCTCATGAGTCGTTTATTTAATCTCGAATCATATTCCGAACTTTGTACTCACGCTAATCTATACGAAACAGAAATACCAGAGCCTCTTGATTATAAAAAATCTTTAGATAAACATCAAGAACATGGTTATCGTCATGATTCTCTTTACCCTCGATCTCTAACTATTAAAGATGAATTAATTCCCTTAAAACACTTGGGAATAAATCTATCTGAAGACGACAATAAATAATTTATATGTTATTTGCGATCGGCTCGATTCTCTATCTCTAAGAAACTTTCTCAATCCAGGAGAGAAATATATTTATCGCAGTGTTTATCACTACTGGAATTATCACCAACAAATTAGCAATAATTTAGATTTAACTAATTCTGTTGTAGTTATAGATCTGGGTAGCATGAGTGATGAAGCATACTGTTCGCTACAGTTTAAGCAAGTACCCAATAGTCCTTATCCTATTCCGCTCATTGACAATAGAAGAGAAATCGATAGCAATTTTAAACTGACTCTAAATATTAAAGATATTCATAATAATATTTACCAAGATTTAGCTCAAAAAATACTGTCTCGCGACTTTCCCCAGTTAGCCACGAATAACAATACTATCGAGCATCTAAAATCGTATTTGCAAAAAATCGAAGTATTTAAACTGGCTCAATCTCAACAAGAGTCAACCAGCTTTTCCCTGGCTGTGGAAATTCTACAGCAAGAGAAAATTTACTATAAATCAGTGGATCTAAATGTTTCTCTTTTAGAAGAGGTTGTGATTAATCAGATTGATGTTAAAGCGATCGCTAAATTTATCCAAAAACATTCAAAATATTGCAATCGTTTAATAATGCCTTGAATTTTGGTAGAAAATTATAGTCACTAATTAAACGATTGCAATATTTTCGTTCCCGATAATAGATTGAATGAATTTACCAAAATTTGGCAAGAAAAACAACAGTACAAATTTCCTTTATTCGGGCAATACAGCGGTTTGCAGGTTTAAGAGGGACAGTAGCAGCAGTGAGCGAACCAGTTACGCAAATGTTGAGGATTAATTAAATCCATCGCTATTTTTATCAGCAGATCGACCCTTTTGGAAGTCCTGGGAGAAAACTGTCTCA
>JBBSPC010000053.1:0-29367 GCA_038259125.1 Chroococcales cyanobacterium
TTACTAAAAAGAGTTATTCTCGACCCAAAAAATCACAAACAAAGACAGCTTAACTATATTTTTGGCTAATTATTTTCTCTTTTAGCTATTTTAAACTGGCTGAACTATTTTCTCATGATTTTTTTTAGTCTAAACTACAGATAATGAAGCATTTCCAAAGCAAAGATGAACTGGCTTTAGAGGCGTTTGATTATGCTTTTAACCTACTTAACAACAGGATTTGGAGTGTGGTAAAAACTAAGCGTAACGCAATTGAACGATTAGAAGCATTGGTATCTAGTTACCTAATCTATATTGAAGATCCGCTAAATTAGTAGCCTTCTTGTACTTTCTAGGGCAATAATATACAGTCTAATATCAACTCTCTATGAAGTTGCACTTAAGAAGGCAGATGTAATATAGTCCCATTCATAAATAGAGGTAATTATTTCTTCAGAAATAGAATCAAGAACAATTTTATGTACGCTTTTATAAGCAAGATTTATACCAAGCTCGTGACTAAGCCAGGGAGCGAATTTCTCCATAACTTTTGAATCCCTGCGGTTCACTTAACCGTTCTTTTAGCTGATTCATTTCTGACAATGGTTCGGACAAAATTTAATAGGTAACGAAAAATCGCTATTTTAGGCTTACTCTGGACTGAAATAATCAACGATAAATTGGGCTTTCCGAGCTTTTATCAAAACTGTCCGAACTATTATTCTGAGAAAGAAATTTTGCTTTCCTTCTTTGGAGGCGTTTTTATATGCAATAAATTGGAAATACCTCCTTGATAATACTTTTTCAGCCACCGATATATCGTTGATTCATCTCTTCCTAATTTTTGAGATAGTTCTTTTCTCGTAGCGATCGCATCGCACCTTGTTTAATCCAGTACAGCATTTGTACTCTTTCTTTCGTGCTGGAAGTTACTGCATGGTGCAGTCGGTGTTTTAATTCCTCAACACTTTCTCTAACTTCTACGTAAAATTTATTTCCCATTCCCTGGCACCTTATCACTACTATTAATTTAGTGCATCTTCATGGAGAATTGGTATTAACCATTTCAACTGATATTTCATCAGATTTGTCCCAACGCTGCAACTCATTGTTTTCAGCCAAAAAATCTCGTATTTTTTGGCGATAAATATTTCTGTATTCATCAAAGTCATATTTATCTACTCTGATAGCAAAATCTTTATTTTCTTCGCCTTGTAAAATTTTGGCAACTTTGTTATTTGTTGTAACTGAATAATGACTGCCATCAAAAGTATTATCAGGATTTTTAGTAATTTTTGATGGAGCAGAAAAATCATACATTGCATCATAGTTTTGAGCTATTTTATAAAAACTTAATAACTCACAGTCTGTTAAATTTCTGCCGTAAGTATCATTGACTATACTCCAAGCAGATCTGGGAGGCACATAACCAATAAACTTAGCTTTAGGAAAAATTGCCCTCAGTTGGGCAAAAGCTTCTACCGCTGAAAGGTCGCATCTTTGCGGAGAAGCAGGTTTATAAAAATCTGGCTTATAGTCAGGAGAGCTAGCAAAATCTACTGGTTCAAAGTTTCGATCATAATAATTTCCAGGATCAGGACTAACCCCCAATAGAGTCATAACTGAAAACAATAAAACATCAGCTGACAAATAAGCTTGCAAAGGCGATTTAGTAGTTAAATTTCGCAGAGATACAGGTTCTTGTTTTGTTCTATCCTTTTCCACAAAATTTAGACCATCTACGCCGATGTAGACTATTTTAGGCTTTATACCTTCTTCTTTTAAAGATTCGGCATAATTGATAAAATCAGGTATTTCGCCTCCTTTAACAGAGTAGTTAAAACAGCGATCTTTACGAAAATTATCTGGTCTTAAGGCAATAACTCTAGAACTACCAAGAATAATGCAATTGTAATTTTCTTTATTTTTGGTTCTAAAAAATAAATTTGTTTTGGTTATTCTTTCATTAAAAGCAAAATTTTTGCCAGTTATAATATTGCCATGATTGTACCATAAAGGATCGATTAACCAATTAAGACCAGCCACAGAACCTAATATTATAAAAGTAATTAGTCCGTAAAGCCCAAAACTGAATTTTGAATCTTTATTTTTTTGGGCAACCTTGGATTTAAGCATTTCTGAAATTCCGCGTTTACCTAATTTTAAAAACTCGTTGGCTGCACTTTTAAAATTCATTTTTAGTATCTTTAGTATATATTTTAAAAATTAGAATTGGAAATATAAAAACTCACTAACTCTACTAAAACATAGCAAAGAGAGTGATGTTAACCCTGCTACAATAATTGTCCAAATTTTGTTTGGTCTCCAAGATAAAGATTGCCAAAATTTTTGTAGCCATTGAGATTGATTAGGTTCGATAGGCTCAGTAAGTGTTGGGCTATAATTCCCCATCCATTGTTGGGTATTAGGAGTTAACCAAGCAATAAGTAATAGAATAATAATGCCAAAAGTAGCATATTTTTGACTGATACCGACATTAACGCTAAAACCCAAAAATCCGATCCCAAAATTTCTTAAAAACCCTAAATAAGGCTCTAGAAAATCTGCTAATTCAATGCCATTAAAGCCAAACATAGATTTAAGCATCAAAGTAGCGGTTGCAAAACTATTAGAACGGAAAAAGACCCAAGAAATTACTACGGCAATAAAGGTTGTCATCCATCCCATACCACGAAGTAGCCAACCATCGTTTTTCAGATTATGCCCTAGACTTTTGCGCCAAGAACGATATAAATGATTAATAACTAAATAAAATCCTTGTAATCCACCCCACAAGATAAAAGTCCAGCCTGCACCATGCCATAATCCTCCTAACAACATAGTAATTGCCAAGTTAGAGTAACGTCTAAATTCCCCTTTGCGGCTTCCTCCCAAAGGTATATATAAATAATCGCGCAAGAAATGAGAGAGGGTAATATGCCATCTACGCCAAAAATCAACAATACTAATTGACTTGTAAGGTGAATTGAAATTTATCGGCAAACTGATTCCGAACATATAAGCTGCACCAATTGCCATGTCACAATAACCAGAAAAATCAAAATAAAGCTGTAAAGTATAGCCTAATGCTCCTACCCAAGCCTCAGAGAATGTCAAATTTATTCCTTGAGATGCTGCTGCAAAAGCTAAATTAGAAAATTCGGCAATGCGATCTGCAAAAACAACTTTTTTGAATAAACCAGCCATAAAAAACGTTAAACCTATAGCTAGAGTATTCTGATTAAACTTATAGATAGACGTTGTTTCAAATTGCGGTAGAACTTCTTTGTGATGAACTATTGGTCCTGCAATCAATTGCGGAAAAAAGCAGACAAACAGCATATACTTTAAAATACTATATTCTTTAGTTTCTCCTTTGTAAGCATCAACTAAATATGCTATTTGTTGGAATGTAAAGAAGGAAATTCCCAGAGGAATTACTATAGTAGGAACAGTAAAATTAGCACCAATAAAATAATTTATATTACTAACTAAAAACCCTGAATATTTAAAGTAGCAAATTAACGCTAAGTTAAATATAATACCCAGGATGAGTAATATTTTCTTGGTTTTTGTTTTCTCGATTACATTTCCTAGTAGATAACCCATCCCATAGTTAACCGCTATAGATATCAGAATCAGGGGAAGATTTAGGATCTTATACTTACCGTAAAAAAATAGTGAGGCCGCAACTAGCCAATATATGGGTATTTGCTGTTTGACATACTCAGTTTTTTTGCCAATTAAATAAAAAACTAATAGAGTAATCGGCAAAAACAGAAAAATAAATTCAAATGAATTGAAAAGCATAATTTTAGATCGAGAATTATGTGTAATTATTCACCGTAAAAGATTTGCAAATTTTTTGTTTAATATTGGCAACGAATATATTTAAACATAGATAGTCAAAATAGTTTTTATAAACTGCTAATTTAGCATGGTATCTATGGACTTATGAGAAATATTAAGTTGAAAAATACAAGCTATTTATTGAATTATTACTGTTCATTTTTTTAGCATCCGTGATCTGACGACGATTTTATTAATGTTTAACCTCTAAATCAGTAAGCAAATTCATGATTTTATCAGATATAGATATATAAGTTTTATTTAGTTGTTTGCCGATATAAGTAAAAAACAATTAACCACAAACAAACCATTCTTAATGAGTCAGAAATTAAGGTAGCCCAAGCTGCACCTTGCCAAGAAAACTTGGGAATAAGCAAGATATTTAAGCAGACATTAAGAATTGCAGCACCCACTTGGACTATGCTTCGAGCCTTTTGATTTCCTGAACCCGTAAGAGAATCTGCTGCTAAATATTGAAAAGCTGCGATCGCTGGTAAAGGTGATAATAGTAGTAATGCGTCAATAGCATCTCTGTATTCTTCACCTAAAATATCAGGAATATAAGGAGCAATAAAGGAATAGCCAATGACACTGGCGATCGCATAAAATGCCATAAAAGGCAGCAGACGTTTGGCGAGGCTTAGGCTACCTTTGATTCCCGATGCGCCACGCTGAAAAAACCTGGTATAGGTAGCACCAGATAATGCCAAGAGGGGAACATTACCAACATCAATAAAGCGATAAGCTGAACCATATATTCCCGCAGCACCAACACCAGCTAATTTACCCAGCATCGATTTATCCAAGCCTGCATTGATGTTACTAGCTGAAGCACTAATAGCAAAATATAATCCCTGACCAATATTAGATTTAAGTTCCGCTAAAATAGGTTTGGGAAAACCCACCATTTTATGCACTATTAAGACAGTAATAACAGAAGTAACTACCGAACTGGTGAAGTACAGATAACTCCAGGTAGCGATACCTGGATTCTCAAAAAAGGCAGCCAAACACAGAGCAGCCAGGAGCTTGCCACAAGTATTTAATATCCCTAACTGTGCCGTCTTTTTGACCATGTCATTAGCCATTAAAGCTTTAGATCCAAGATCAAATAGAGCTAGGCAAATTAAGTCTGATATTAAAATCAGCAAGATTGTTCCCCATACAATATTTTTGGGAAATATCAAGGAAGATATTAATAACAAAGCCAAGGTTAAAAAAGAACCATTAGCAGTCAAAAGAACCAGCGCATTGCCCCAGTAGGTACTAAAGCTTGCTTTGTTGGTAGAAACATTTTTGACTAGGACGTGTTCACTACCTAAAGCAACAAAGGGAAAAATAATTGATGCGCAAGCAGTAATAACAATAAAAGAACCATAATTTTCTTTTCCCAATATACGAGCAACAATAATAAAGTATCCAGTTTGCATGACCACGTTAAACAATTTGGACGACAGCATCCAGAAAGTATCTCGTGCCAGATTACTATGCAATAGATTTGTTGCTTTCGTTTTTATCTCTACTAGATTCATGGTTTAGGTAGAATATGATCTTTGTAATATCAGAGCTTTTCCATCCAAATGTTCTGGTATTTCTGCATTCATCAAGCTCAAAATTGTTGGAGCTAAATCTACAGCTTCACCAGCAGATAAGTCAGACCCAGCAGGAATATGATCTCCCTTAGCTAATAGAAAACCTTGACTTTTATGCCCACCTGCGCGACAGTGAGTTAGAGGTCCAACACGACCTAATCTTTGACTATCAACAACATCTGTAACTGGTTCTTGCCACAAGATTACTAAGTCTGCATCAGGTAGTTTAGGATCATCATCCAAAGGAACAGTACGGGTTTTAACTACTTGCTTAACAATTTTTTTACCTGTCCTGCCATCTTGAAGGTCATAGAGAATTTCAGTCAATTCTGCACACAGAGCATTGTATTGTTGAGGTTCAACTACACCATCTCTATCTCTGCCTTGAAGATTGATGCGGATATGTCCATTGGTAAAGGCAGGCAAAGCAAATGCCTTCATTTCTGGCCACAAAGGAGAGTACCACATACTAGGCATCCAGCCCATAGCTAATTCTTGTTCAATCGGTTCATCCAACAGGCTATAGGGTGAGAGTAAACCATGTTTTTTACCTCGCAAAAACTTTTTATGAGTCCAAGTACGAAACAGCTTTTTGAGAGGATTAGGTTCATAAACTTGACTCCAAATTTCTCCTGCCCAAGAATTTCTAATCGGTTTTGTCACCATAGGCGAGGGAGTAGAACCAACTTCTCCTGGAGCGATCGCCGTTTTGCCATAATGAAAACGGTATAGTAGCTCTGGCAATACAGCCATACTTAATAAATCAGTAAAGTTAGCAGCCATACCGTGAGCCGAAAAGCAGACTATATTCGCATCTTCAGGAGCTTCTGCTAAAATTTCGCCAATTGCGCGATCAACGTGCTTATAGGTTTTTAATAAGGGATCGGCTTTAGTACCGTTATTCGTAAGATAATTATAGGTAGGATGATCCGCTTGACTATGGTTATATAGATCGTGACCAATAGTATGAGTTTCCCCAAATACCATCAGAAATAAATCCCAATCATCTTGCTTGAGCAAATCACGAGCGATCGCCGAATGCCCATCAATGCTTTTTCCTACAGCTTCTTGAATCCAGGTAACGTATTCTGGATTCCACCAAAGTCCATTATCATTATGTAAAACAGGGTTTTTGCCATATTTTTCCGTAATAGCCGCAAAAAGTTCAGGAGGATTAGAAGCACTAACAGTATAAGGATAATGTCCACCCCAACCCAAAATCTGCACCCCATTAACATCATCAGAAAGAGTAGTTACTGGAACATCTAAAACTGCAACTTTATAATCTTTTCCTAGGGCATAGAAAGGAGAATACTCTTGATAGTCATAACCGCTAGTGACTACATCGCAGACAATTTTATAGTTTTCTGGGTTGTAGCTAGCCGTATCCCAATAACCAAGCGTATCAGCGCGACATCCAGTCGAAAAGGTTGCCCACAAAGGTTCAGTAGTCGAATATTCTGTAGATACACCGCAATAATTCACCGTATTATCTAAACGACCGTAAATTCCAGATTGACGAATTTTACTTAGATTGGGAAGATGTCCCGCAGCCATCCATTCTTCAATTAGTCTCGGTTCTGCTGCATCTAAGCCTATAACAATAGTTGATTTTTTCATTTTTTTAGAGAAAAACAGTTACTCCAAGTTCTTAGTTACATTTACGAACCAAATGCTTTGGTTGTGTATATCTAGGCAGGGGCAGTTTTGGAGCTGCTACTTTCAGGAGAACTTGAAAAGTAGCTTTTACTGTATTTAGCATGATAGGAATAGCGGTCAAATTCGTTAGGTTTAACTCCATTAATAACCATTCCCAATACTTTCTGAGAAAGGTTGGCATTGGCTATAGTTTCTTGCGCTAATTCAGCACTCTCGTTTTCCACCACCCCTGGTCTACTTACAAAAACAATACCATCAGCAAGTTTAGTTAAGGTCAAAACATCAGCAGTCACAGCTAAAGGTGGAGCGTCAATAATAATTAACTCATATTCTTTTCTGGCTTTGGCTACTAGTTCGCTCATTTCTGGTGAATCTAATAAAGCAAGTGGATTAGGAGCAACTATTCCAGCAGTTAGCAAATCTAACTGCTGCATTGGCTGAGAAACAACTTGAGCTAATGGTGTTTTATGAGTTACAACATCCTTGAGTCCAGCTTTGTTACTTACTTGCCACAGTTCATGTTGAGAACCCTTTCTTAAGTCACCGTCAATTAATAAGACTTTGCGACCTAGCTGAGACATCGCAGCAGCTAAGTTGGCAGCAACGGTAGATTTACCCTCTCCTGGAACTGAACTAGTCATTAAAATAACTTTTGGTTGTCGCTTAACGGCTAAAAACTTAAGGTTAGTTTGAATCATGCGATAGATTTCGCTGGCAAAAGAATCAGGTTCTCTTTGAACAATAATTCCACCTTGATGTTCTTGTAGAGTATCCAAAGGAATAATACCCAGTACTTGATAAGCAAATTTTTGTTTGATTTCAGGAATAGTTTTCAAGGTACGATCCTGCATTTCTAGCAAAATTGCAGTTAGGTTGGCAAGGAATAATCCCATCAAAACACCCAAAGCCAGTAACATTACTCTGCCTGTGCTGCCTTCTTGAGGAATTTGACCCTGCTCTATAACCTCAGCATTACCCGTATCTTTATTGAGCAGTAATCCTAGATCTTCTTTACTATCTAATAGCGTGTTGTAGGTAGATCGAGAACTATCAACTTCACGGAGTAAGGATTGTTCTTGTTTTTCTAGCCTCGGAATTGCTTGAGAACGGGCTAAATAAACTTTCTGAAATTGGTATAAAGATGACAATTGTGTTTCTAAGTTTAATTCATCTATTTTGAGATTAATAAATCTTTCTAACTGGTTTTCTTTGACATTATTTCCACTCTGCAATAATCCAGCCGAAACTTTTCCACCAACATATTGAGCAATAAGCTGCTGTAGTTGAGAATTTAAAGCTTGTTTCTTTTCATTTAAGCTAACAACTGTTGGATGGTTATCATTAAAACGCTGACGTTCTTGGGATAACTCTGTTTCTGTTGCTTCTTGTTGAGCAAGAATGCTTTGCACTTGAGGCGTGTTAGCTAATTGATTAGCACTGATCGCTTGATTCAGGTTTAGACCCAACTGATTTTGGAGACTTTGAGCTTGAGCTTTCTTACCTTGAAGCTCTGCACCTGTAGTAGAAATTTGACGATTAAGATTACCCAGATCAGCTACTAAGGTTTTCTTCTCTTCTTGTAAATCTACGACCTGATTTTTTTCGTAAAAATTCTGTAACCTTGATTCTAAACTTTGAAGTTTATTCTCAATTTGGGGAATTTCTTTGGTAACAAAGCTATTTGCACTAGCAGTTGCGGATTTATTACTACGAACTTGTTCTTTAATGTAAACATCCATCAAGGTATTTACTACCTTAGAAGCTATTACAGGATCTGGATCTTTGTATTGCACTCCAATAACATCAGTTCCGCCAACGATATCTACTACCAGTTTTTTTTGTAGTGCCTTAACTTTTAAAGGTTTGCCTTCTTCATCCTCTAGTTTTAACTGATCTATGGTTTGCTGTAAAACTGGTTCTGAAGTTATACGCAGCTTTTCTGTACTCAAAGGAGTTTGATTGTCTAATAAAGACCGAAACTCATTAGTACTGCCTTTAATGTCACTTATTGAACCTATAGAATTTTTCTTAAATAGTATTTTGCCTTCGGATTTATATGTTTTTTCTAAAAAGCTGCTTAGGAAGGCAGTGGTACCAACAGTAAAAACAAAAACAGCTAAGGCTGGAAGCCAACGGCGTTTGAGCTTGAGAAAATAGTCTCCTAGATTAATATCAAGTTCTTCTCGCTGGCTAGGATAAGAACCATTATTTTTTTGCAAATTAGTCATAGTGTTTTCCTTAAAGGTAATTTTAACGCTGCGTATTTGTCTAAAATAATCTCTTAGTATTTACTGTTATAAAAAATTTATAGGCGATTAGACAGGTGGATATCTTAAAGTTTTAGTAAAGTTAGGGTTCATTAATATAAAAATATTAAAAAGCAACTAAATTGTTAGTTTTTATCATATATTTAGCCTCTATCATTATATTTATTACAAATGGGAGTTCACAATAAATATCTAGCTAATTTTTCAAGATTATTTTTTTGGCTATTTAATTTAATTTACTAACTTCAAATTGCGTCTGCTATTTACTGTTATTTGTAACTGACCTATATTAATTTTGTAATACCTTACATAAAAATTATAAGTGCTGTTAAAAATATGAATAGCCATAATAGCTGACTATTGTTTATTAATATAACCTTTATATTTTGAGGTTGAATTGATTTAAATCACTCAATCAAAAATCAATGCCTTTGGGGTGAATATATTGATTGTCTAAAAAAAAGTCTTACTAAAGACGCCTTCAATAAAACAAAAAGATAGTCTATTTGATTCTATCTTTTAATAAGAGATTATAACCAGAATAAAACTGCTATTGTATATCGATAAAAATTTTAAAATAGTGACTAAAGTTATGCTTTCTGGTTGAAATTACAGATATTAGTGGAAAATACTGAAATATGCCTATCATTGAAGTGGAACAATAGCAGTATAATCACGTCTTTATATCTAATAGAATTTAACTATACGTAATTCTTAAATTTAAAACTAATTTGAAGTTCACTAGAAAAAACCAAGTTCGATTATCTGGTGATCTATAGAAACAATTTATTTTTCTGTCTTAGAAATGATTAATTTATTTAAATCCAATGTTATCAATATTTTAGTATTGGCTATTGCTGTATTACTGGGTAATAGCAAGACTATCATGGCAGAAAACAACCCGAAGCAACTCAAAACAACTCCAATAAATCAAGTTATTACAGGTCAATCTGGTGGTTCTAATGATAGTCAAGGCTGTGGCTTTATTAG
Source organism: Chroococcales cyanobacterium (assembly GCA_038259125.1). GTDB lineage: Bacteria > Cyanobacteriota > Cyanobacteriia > Cyanobacteriales > Xenococcaceae > Waterburya. The sequence continues at coordinate 10,337 of JBBSPC010000053.1, forward strand.
TAATACCCCCAATTATAAAATGAACCTAGAGCAAAAAACGGACTATATGCGATTGACGGTTCAGGCAAATGGGGGGCAGCCAACTTTGTTAGTGTTAGGACCTAATGCAGGCGATCGCTTTTGTGTTTTAGGTGATGAGACATTAGGATTAAAGCCTGAAATTTCTGGAGTATGGGAATCAGGTAGCTATCAAATATATATTGGCGATCGCCTTGGAGGTCAACATCAGTTTACCCTAGATATTTCTACGGATAACTAATTCTCGATCTGCTTAATTACCTTCTTCGACAACATTAACCGATGATACTTCTACTGCATCAACATCTATCGTCCCTGGAGGGGTCATGCGGCTAAAGCTATCTCCTTCTACTTGTAACGCTTCGCCACAGCTAGGACAGTTAAACTCAGTATTTTTAAATCCAGTAAACTCATAGTTACATACTGGACATTGAGCCTGAGTTAGTTTGCGTTTTAGCCACCACTGAAATCCCCAAACAGCTATGACTGGAAGGATAAATAATAGGGCAGTTACAATCAAAAAGCTGCTGACTATCCATTTGAAGCCAAGACTAGCCCAGACAACTGCGATTAAGATTAGGCTACCCCAGCAACCAAGACCAGATATATTGTATTGCAGTAATTTATTATAGCGATCATCCACTGTTTTAGTTACTCGCCTATTGTATTTTTGTTTTCCAATTTTAGTTTATCTTTCTGCTAAAAAGTCAATTGCAGCTACACTTCTTTGTAAAAAAGCGTAACTGCAATTAATTTACAGTTTGCGTTTAAAAAGCAAAACTCTGAATTTATGACGCTGGTTTGTATGCAGTCCAATATTTACTAACAAAGTGATTTTCTACCTTGATGTTGGTAAATCCTGCCGTTGTTAAACGCTCTTCAAGATTATCAGTTGTATAGTGTCGGTAATAAGGTTCGTGAAATATATCAGGGAAATTATTCATCATGGGTTGAAAATCGGGAGAATCGATCGCCTGCATGGAATCACAAATAACAAATACTCCTCTTGGCTGTAAGACACGAAACGCTTCATTAATTACCTGCTGTCTGGCTGTTGCTGGAAGTTCATGAAATAGAAATACGGAAGTCAAACCATGAAAATAGTTATCTAAATAGGGCAATTCTTCGCTATTAGCCTGAAGCAGTTGGGGTAACTCACCTGAAATTTCAGAAAGTAGCTGATTGGCTTTACGCAGATAGGCGGGAGATAAATCTGTCCCGAACAAAGATACATTAGGTAAAGCACCACGAATCATACGTAATGTACGTCCCGTACCACAAGCCACATCTAATACTTTTAGCTGTTGGGCTGGAACAGTAGAAAAAGCCTGTAATCCTGCTTTTAAAGGCGCGAGAATGCGACGACGCATAGCATCAGCAGCACCATTAAACAGAATCTCTACCTGTAAGTCATAGAGATTGGCAGACATATCGCTGAGATAACCATCTGTCTGATAATGAAAGTTTTGTAGATAGTAGTTAGGATAGCCAGCTTTATCGATAGAGGTATCAAATCTTTGGAAATCTTTTGTTCCCAAACGTTCCCAAATTTTAAACATATCTAGCCATACTTCGGGATAATAGCGGAAAAAGTCAGACCAGGGATTGTCAAACAGTAAGCTACGAGGATAAACTCCTGCTTGAGCATCTTGCCAATCTTGTTCTTCCAGTTTTTTGAGTTTTACCTGAAGTTTTTCAAATACTTCAGGAGAAAGAGGCTGGCTTTTACTTTTTTGTTCGGGAATAACTGTATTGGTCAGGCGATCGCTTACAAGCTTATGAACAAAGCCAAATGCTTTTTTACTTTCTTGGAAGCCTTGGTAGGCTAACTTGGTTAAAGGTTCGGGGATAAATTGGTCTAAATTAGGAGTTGATTGCATGAATGTAGATCAGAATGATGGCAGCTTGATTTAAGTTTTATTTTGTTTTGTCGATATATATTAAGTATAGTCAACTAGGATTTAGAAAATAAACGTAGATATAAAAAAAGCAACTGGTAATTTAGTTGCTAGAAAAAAGATCCTCCAATGTAGCGTCAGTTAATCCACGTACTGAACTACATCGTTGGCAGGAAAGCGAACCTTAGCACTAGTAGCATATTTATCATCATCAGCACGATATCCAGCAGCACAAAGAGCAACTGCACTATAGCCTTTGCTGTTTAAATCCAGAATCTCATCGTATTTCCCAGGAATAAAGCCTTCCATTGGTAAAGCATCAATTCCTAACATGGCCGCGCAAGTTAGGAAAAACCCCAGGGCAATATAGGTTTGTTTGGCTGCCCACTTATCTACTTCTAAAGGATAAGGTGGATCTTGAAGATAGCCTTTGACCATGTTGGCAAATCCCTCAAAATTTTCTGAGGCAACTTGACGTACTTCAGCCATTCTTTTTACATGGCGATCGACATCGGCATTATTAATACCTTTCTTAGCGGTAAATACAATTAGGTGAGAAGCTTCGACTACGGGTTTTTGCCCCCAAGAATGTTCTAAAAGCTGCTGCCGTATCTGGGGGCTGCGAATTACAAAAAACTTCCAAGGCTGTAAGCCAAATGAAGAAGGAGACAATACTAAACTCTGTTCTAAAATTTTCCAAATGGCTTCAGGAATTTTTTTACTTGGATCGAATTTTTTGGTAGCGTAACGCCAGTGAAGTTTTTCTAATGCTTGTTCTGGCTTTAGAGGTGGGTTACTCATGGTCAAGATCTCGATTTATTTACCTATAAGATACAGTAGTTTTGAGTCAGAGATTACTTAACAGTCAAAATCATCACTAATAACTGATAAGTTGAAAGTTAGTGAAAAAATGATGATGACATATAAGTTGTTTAAGAGGTAGGCAATGCGAATTTTAATGATGGGGGGAACTCGCTTTATTGGAGTTTACCTGACTAAAGTTTTGGTTGAGCAAGGACATGAAGTTGTATTATTTAATCGAGGTAATCATTCTGCACCAGAAGGGGTAACTCAGATTCAAGGCGATCGCCAGAATGCAGGCCAACTAAAAAAGAAGCTGTCAGGTGAAAGTTTTGATGCCATATTTGACAACAACGGCAGAGAATTAAGTGATACTCAACCTGTGGTAGAAATCTTTAATGGCAAAGTAAAGCATTTTGTTTATGTAAGTTCGGCTGGAGTATATGCAAAATCTTCTCAAATGCCTCACGTTGAAGGTGATGAGGTAGATCCAAATAGTCGTCATAAAGGGAAACATCATACTGAAGCTTATTTAGCTGAGTCTGGTATTCCTTGGACTTCGATTCGTCCAGTTTATATTTACGGATCTCAAAACTATAATGATTTAGAAGCCTGGTTCTTCGATCGTCTTGTACGCGATCGCCCGATACCAATTCCAGGTAATGGAATGTTTATTACCCAGTTCGGTCATGTTCAAGATTTGGCTTTGGCAATGGCTAGTGTCTTAGGTAACGATACTGCTATTGGCAAGATCTATAATGTTTCAGGCGATCGCTATGTGACTTTTGACGGGTTGGCTTATGCTTGCGCTAAAGCTGCGGGTAAATCATCAGAAGATATCAAGCTTGTTCATTACAATCCTGCTAAGTTTGACTTTGGTAAACGCAAAGCTTTTCCCATGCGTCAGCAACATTTTTTTGCGGACATACATCGAGCAAAAACTGACTTAGATTGGCAGCCTAAGTATGATTTAGTATCAGGTTTAAAAGACTCTTTTCAAAACGATTATTTAGCTTCAGGCAGGAATCACTCAGAAATTGATTTTTCCTTAGATGAAGAAATATTAGGCAAAATATAAATCCAGCCTGAGATTAAGCTAAATGCTACTGCCAACCAAAACAAGACTATAGTTAGAGTATTCCACTGAGGAGAAAGGGGCGCAATTAAAAAAGCGATCGCAATAATTTGAACTACGGTTTTGAGCTTTCCCCAGATATTTGCGCCTGAAATGCTGCTGTTGCCTGTTAAGTTGGGGTTGACGCGCCAACCTGCGATCGCTAATTCTCTAGCTAAAATTAAAAATACTCCCCAGGCAGGAACAAGCTGTAGCTCAATTAAAGCTAGTAGTGAGCCTAAGACCAAAAGTTTATCTACTAAAGGATCGAGAAACTTGCCTAATTCCGTTACCAAATCTAGTTTGCGAGCTAAATAGCCATCTACCCAATCTGTCCCTGCTGCAACTACAAAAATCCCCACACAGAGCCAACGGTTGACTGGTGTGGGGTCATTGAGTAGGTAAAGAATAAAAGGCAGTCCTAAAAGACGAGATAGAGTAATCCAAGTGGGAAGATTCATAAGCTACAGAATAATTGAGCGTGGAAGCTAAGATTAATCATAATGTTTTCTACATTCAATTTTTAACACGCCCCTTTACGAACCAAAACTACGGCAATAGTTTTGACAATTAAGTTGATATCGTACATAAAAGACCACCTTTTTTGATAGTCGAGGTCCATACGCACCACATCTTCAAAATTTTGGATTTCCGAACGACCTCTAGCTTGCCATTCTCCTGTAATACCAGGCTTGACTTTTAAACGTTGAAGATGGTGAGCTTCGTACATAGCAACTTCTTCAGTAGTGGGAGGACGAGTTCCAACTAGGCTCATCTCACCCTTAAGCACGTTCCAAAATTGAGGAAACTCATCTAAGCTAGTACGGCGTAGAAAATTACCGATTTTGGTAATGCGAGGATCATTGTCGTTTTTGAAAATGTGTCCTTTTGCCTGATTTTCTACTAAATGCTTTTTCTGATCTGCATCGGCAATCATCGAGCGAAATTTCCAAATTCTAAAAGGTTTGCCTTCAAAACCACAGCGAATTTGGCTATAAAGAAGCGCGCCAGGGTCGGTAAACTGCATAACGATCATTATCGGCATGGCAATAATAGCTGTAAGAGTTAGTCCGATAATTGCCCCAAATATGTCTAGTATTCGTTTAGATCTGCTTGTTACAGAGGGATGAACTCTACGTTCTAAAGGTAACGACAGAACTTTTATTTTTCTAAGCTGAAGATTAGCAGGTGAAGTCATGAAAAAAATAATTTATAAAATTGGTCAAGTCTAAGAATTAATAGATTTTAATTATTATCTTTATGCAATCTTATTTGTTTGACAGTAAGTATTGCCAGGAATTAAGGGGTTCTTCACCAAATCTTCAAAAAATTATTGATAAGTTTAAAGGTTTTATGTTTTTTCAGTCTTTAGCCTAATTATTGGTGCTAAAGAATTAGCCAATTGCATTAATTAAATAAACAAGTTTCAAAAGCTATAAAAAAATATGTCAACATTGTGTAGTTTCAAAATAAGCGTATATTGATAAGATTAAGTAGCTTTAGTAGCCAAAACATAGTTTTTTATCACGATTTTTGATATTAATAGTTTACATTTTCAGAAGTTTGAAAGATGTCATGAAACCAAATTTGTTTAAGTATCTAGTGAAGATTTAATTATTTTCCTTTTTTTGATGATACAAAGGAGATATTTATGGCGAACTAAAATAGACTTCTCTATGGAAGACCAATCCCGTTATCTAGAATCTAATATCAATCATGAAGAACTAATGGCTTTAGTTCCTTTTATGTCTGATTTGCCAGAAGACAGCATACAGAAAATTGCTGGTCATTTTGTGACCATATCTCATCCAGCTAATCAGGTACTCTTGCTCGAAAATGATTGGGGTGGCTCAGTCTATTTTATTTTGGAGGGATGGGTAAAAATTCGTACCTACAATTTTGACGGCAAAGAAGTAACCCTTAATATCATCGGCAGAGGCGAAATTTTTGGAGAAATGGCTGCTATGGATAAAATGCCGCGCTCGACTGATGCTATTACCTTGACCAAGACTTTGATTGGTAGAATACCAGCAGAAGATTTTGTCAATTTAATTAACAACGAGCCTATGGCTGGAGTTCGCCTAGTTCAGTTAATGGCAAAGCGTTTACGCCAAGTTAACCGCAGACTTCAACTAAGAGAGGCCAGCAGTATTTCTAGAGTTGCCGATGCAATTTTGTTTTTAGTAGAGGGACAGGGTACAGAAGGGGAAAAAGGTACAGAAATACCTAACTTACCTCATCGAGAAATTAGCAGTCTGAGCGGATTAGCTAGGGAAACCGTCACTAGAGTCTTGACTAAGCTAGAAAAAAAAGGCTTGATTCAACGGGATGCTGACTCGATGCGTATTCCCGATTTGCCTGCTCTAGAAGACACTATCTGCTAAGATACTCAAATCTCCTAATATTTATTTATCTATAATTTTTGTTGGTTAAATCAACTAGATAACCTTATGTCTACAGAAGACCATAAAAACTCATCATCTGATGCTGCTCAACAAGTTGATGATGAGATTAACTGGGTCGATCAAGAGGATTCTGAGCTACCTCAATCTGACAGATTAAAATTTTCCCAGTCAAAAATCAAGCAGGTGAAAACTCCGACCAACACTATCGTCATGGTAGAAACTGCCTTCTTAGCTAGCGCAGCCAGTTTAGTGTGGTTAATTAATTTTTATTTTCCTGTTGGACCTGTTTTAAAAGTTTTCTTTCCTATTCCTATCGCCTTGATTTATTTAAGACGGGGTAATCGCGCTTCTTGGATGGCAGCAGTTGTTTCAGGGTTATTACTCTTAGTCTTGATGGGACCTACTCGTAGCATTATTTTTTTAATGCCTTATGGTTTGATGGGTGTGCTATTAGGAGCTTGTTGGCAGCGTCAGGTAAGTTGGCTGTTCTCGATTGTTTTTGGTGCAGCTATCGGCTCATTAGGGATATTTTTTCGCTTTTGGCTGACTTCAATACTTGTAGGGGAAAATCTCTGGATATATGTGATTACTCAAATTACCCAATTAGCGGACTGGCTATTTTTAAAATTAGGTATTTTGGCTGAACCTAATTTTGTCTTGATTCAAGCTTTAGCTTTTGGCTTGATTATAATTAACAATCTGGTTTATTTGTTTGCCGTTCATTTAGTAGCTTTAATGCTGCTAGATCGTCTTGACAATCCTATTTCTCGCCCTCCTGAATGGGTTAGAGTGTTACTAGATTATTAATTAGAAAGCTTATGGCTTAGAGCTTAGAGCTTCGCAAAAATGATTCATGTTTATACTCAGCTACGCTCAGGAATTAATTGGTTAAGACAATATCAGCTAAAAAACCCTAGTTTCGCCTGTATTTTAGGCTTTACCGCCACGGGATTGATTCCTGGTATTTCCGCTGCGGGTGTAACGCCACAAGAGCGGGAGTATACGGCGATCGCTGATGGGGAATTTTTAGCCGCAGGAGTACAAAAAAACTATCAACATCCTCTACCCATACTGACGGCAGGAGTGTCTCCGACCTTTATTTCCCGGGCAGTAGTAGAAGCATTAGACATACCGACATATATTTTTAATGCTGGTTTGCCTCATCAACCAACCGTAAATACTATTGACCTTCAAGGAATTCCTGCTGCTTGCGTTTCTTCTGGTCAAGCTTTGCCTCTTGAAAAGGTTCATCACCTATTTAAAAAGGGTCAAGAGTGGGGCGAAAAACTAGCTAGCACGACTGATTATTTGATTATTGGCGAATGTGTTGTCGGTGGCACAACCACGGCACTAGCATTACTAACAGCTTTAGGAATTGAGGCACAGGGAATGGTTAATAGTAGTCATCCTCACTGTAATCATATTCAAAAGTGGTCTGTAGTTCAAACTGGCTTGGGCAAGTTAGGTTCATTAAATCAGTTTAACGATCCTTTTACAGCCGTAGCAGCAGTGGGCGATCCCATGCAGATTGTGGCAGCAGGAATGGCACTTTCGGCTAGTCGTTGGGTGGGAGTAATGTTAGCAGGTGGTACACAAATGTTAGCGGTATATGCTTTAATTAAAGCGATCGCCAAACACAATAACGTATCGACTCGGCTGTCTCAAATTGTAGTGGGTACAACTCGCTGGGTAGCAGAAGATCCCACAGGCAATACAGTTGAGTTGGCTAGAACTGTTTGTGGAGTCCCCCTCTTAGCTACTGGGTTAAATTTTGCCACTTCTCGCTATCCTAGTTTTCGTGCTTATGCTCAAGGATATGTTAAAGAAGGTGTTGGGGCTGGTGGCTGCGCGATCGCTGCTCACCTCTCACAAAATTGGACTCCTACTCAGCTGCTTACCATTATTGAAACCTTATTTGCTTGCTATCGCTACTCAAGAATGAATTCTGTAGGTCAATAACTGTTCTTCTAAAGCTGCAATACGGTTGTATGCTGCGGTAAGCTGTGCTGTTAAACGGCGAATTTGGGTATCGGGAGATAAATTTTCGCTGTTAGAATTAGCACTACTGGTGCTGCTATTATCGTCTACCAAAACATCTTTATGAGTAAGCTGATAGTCTGATTTGCCTTGCCGATTTGTAAAGCCAACTGCGCCTGAAGCAAAGTTTGGTAGAGAATAAGAATCATGCTCTGTGCGCCTTGGCTGCTGAGAACTTAATTCTTGAACCTGGGTGCTAATTTGCTCAATCAACTGGTGTAATGTATCTATTTTTGCTCGTAGTTCGCTGATTTGTAATTGTAATGTATCCATATAATTTCTGACATTTATTAAGACTATGCTTTATATGCTAAAAGCATTGTTTAAAAAAAATACTACTATTCCTGATTCATTTAATAATTGCTCAATTTATGGGTAAAAATATTAAAACCACTTAAAAACGCCAAAATTAGCTAAAAACCGTTGATTAATATATCTATGGTCTACGAAAATAATTGGTTTCACCTAAGCATTTGTACTCTTATATTTTTAGTTTTCAATTTTAATGAATTATCAGCTATCTCGACGCTCTTTTATCCACGCTACTATTTTTATAGCTTTAACTCAGGCAATATCAGGATGTAGCAATCCCGAAGCAGTTTTCAAAATATTATTTCTCGAAAATTCTATTCCGCCACAGTTAATTAAAGATTTTCATCAGGCAATTAATAACCAGGCAAGAGTAAATTTTCAACCTCAAGCTCAACTAGAACAAATTTTTGATTCACTTTTAAATTGGCATCAGGGCAAAGAGTCAGATGCAGACAGGAGAAAATTATTCGATCAAATTCTCAGCAGACCCTTAATCTATCCTAGTTTGACTACTCTAGGAGATTTCTGGCTCTCTTCAGCAATCAAGCAAAATCTGATTCAACCTTTAGCAATCAAGGACTTAGCTAGCTGGCAAAAATTACCCGCTATTTGGCAAAAAATAGTTCAACGCAATGACCAGGGAAACTTGGCTGCTGATGGTAAAATTTGGGGCGCACCTTATCGTTGGGGAAGCACGGTAATTGCTTATCAGAGTGAAAAGCTAGACAAAATCGGTTTGACAATTAAAGATTGGAGCGATCTGTGGCAACCAAAATTACGCGATCGCCTTTCTCTGTTGGACTCTCCCAGAGAAACTATTGGTTTGACTTTGAAAAAACTAGGGCATTCTTATAATACCGAAAATATAGACTCTGTACCTAAATTAGAAACAGAATTATTAGCATTACATAAACAAACGAAATTATATAGTTCAGATCATTATTTAGAACCATTAATATTAGGTGATACCTGGGTAGCTGTTGCTTGGTCTACGGATATACTTCCCTTGCTTAAACGTTATCCCCAGATCAAGTTAGTGATTCCCGATTCTGGAGCTTCTTTATGGACAGATACTTGGGTAAAACCACAAGTATCAAAGCCGATCGATAATAACAATTCTTTTAAAACAATTGCCGAATGGATTGACTTTTGTTGGCAACCAAAAGCAGCAGAACAAATATCTTTATTTACTGATGGAATTTCACCAATTTTGTCGACAATAAAACCAGAAAAATTACCTCCAGATTTGAAAGATAATCTGCTGTCAAATTCTCAGGTCTTACATTCGCCAAAGAGCGAGTTTTTATTACCTTTGACAGCCAAAACAGAACAACAATATCGAGATTTATGGCTTAAAATTCGGCAATCAGGAAAGAAGGGATGAGGGATGAGGAATGAAGGATGAGGAACAAATAAAAAGAGAAGTTAATCCAGCAGAAATTAAAAATAAGTTTAGGCAGGTTTGGGGATATGAAGACTTTAGACCGCCTCAAGGAGAGATCATACATACTCTTTTGGCTGGTCGAGATGCTCTAGTTATTTTGCCCACTGGCGGAGGTAAATCAGTTTGCTTTCAGTTACCTGCGCTGTTACAGACAGGTTTAACTTTAGTAGTTTCTCCTTTAGTTGCCCTAATGGAAAATCAGGTTAGCCAGTTAAAACATTTGGGACTATCTGGGGCATTGTTACACAGCGAGTTGCCTAGAAGTGAAAAGCAAAGAACTTTACAAGCAGTCAAACAGCAAAAATTGAGCCTTTTGTATTTATCTCCTGAAACTTTATTGAGTATTCCAGTTTGGAAAATTATTTCCCAACCAGAAGTTAAAATTACGGGGATTATTTTAGATGAGGTACATTGCCTAACGCAGTGGGGAACAAGTTTTCGCCCTGCTTACCGTCGTTTGGGGGCGATGCGCCCTGGCTTATTAAAATTTAAGCCTACTGGCACAAAAATTGCGATCGCAGCTTTTACCGCTACTGCCGATCCTCAAGCACAGCAAGAGATTATTAAAGCTTTGGAGTTAAAGCAGCCTGAGACTTTTTTAGTTAGTCCTTACCGATCTAATCTCAGTTTAAATATTAAAACGGTTTGGACACCCAAAGGCAGAAAGCAAAAAATGTTGCAGTTTATTCAAGCTAAACAAAAGCAATCAGGTTTAGTATATGTTCGCTCTCGCCAAGATAGCCAAGTATTAGCAGCATGGTTTCAATCTTTAAGTTATTCTGTTGCTGCATACCATGCAGGGTTAATTACGACTGAAAGAAGAAAGATTGAACAAGACTGGATCTCAGGCAAAATTCAGTTTGTAATTTGCACCTCGGCTTTTGGTATGGGAATAGATAAACCCGACGTAGCTTTTGTGGTTCATTATCATGCACCCGAATTATTAGCTGAATATATCCAAGAAGTCGGCAGAGGTGGTAGAAATGGTCAACCAGCCGAGGCTTTAACCTTAATTAGTGAACCTACTGGCTTATTAAACCCTGAAGATAAACAGCGTAGTCAGTTTTTTAACCGTAAATTAGAACAACAGTATCGCGCCTCACAGCAGCTAATCAAACACCTACCCAGCCAAGGGGAAGTTACCAAAATAAAAGAACAGTTTCCGCAAGGAGAAATTGCTCTAGGCATTTTACATAGCTTGGGCTTAATATCTTGGCAAGACCCATTTTGTTATAGCAAACGCGCATCTAATTTGACCATCGACAGCTTGGCTGCCAATCAAAAACATCACCAAAGTCAAATGCAGCAATACCTAAAAACTAAGCAATGTCTTTGGCGTTATTTATTACAGGCTTTTGGATTTGAGCGAGAAGCACAAGGGTTTAGATGTGGTAATTGCAATAACTGTCGCCAATAAATTTAGTCAAATTAACCAAGTTTCTACTTTAGCAACGCGATCGCTGCTTTAATTAAGAAAAGATTAAAGAAAAATTTTGGTTAAATGGAACAGTCTGAGGCAGTGAATCAAGACGAGCAAGAAAATACATTATCTCAAGCAGAAACAAAATTATCTCAGTATCATTCTGCCTCAACATTAGAAAGATCGAATTCAGAAATAGTCTCTAATCCTTTTCTAAGACAATACATTTTATTAGGATTTGCTGCCAAAGGAGTTGTTTACTTTTTGATTGGCATCCTAGCGATTGAAGCTGCAATCTTACCAGAAAAAAAGGCAGCAGGAACTTACACTGCTTTAAAACACTTATCAAGACAGCCTTTAGGCAGCGTACTTTTGTGCCTATTGTCAGTTGCCTTGCTTGGCTACGTAATACGTCGGTTACTTCAGGCAATAATTTATCCTGGACACGCTGCAAATTTTAGTTTTAAAGGCATATTACAAAGAATGGGCTATATCGTGAGTAGCCTGAGTTATGCTGGGATAGCTTATTCAGCGTTGAATGTAGTTTTTAAATTGGGAAAATATGACGACAAAATTAAGCACTCGGTAGAAAAGTTATTTGAGCAGCCAATTATAGGAGAAGCTATAGTTTTGATAGCAGGAATTGCCGTAACTGGCGTGGGAATTGCCTATCTTCAAGGTGCTTATACTGGTTCGTATATTAGTAAATTCACCTCAGCTAATATGGATTATCGATTAGAATACTGTGCCAGGCTGATGGGAAAAATTGGCATAGCAGCCAGAGGTATTGCTTTTATAGTGACTGGTGGTTGTTTGATTCTCGCTTCGGTTGCATCTGATTCCGACTTTGCAGGAGGGCTGCAACACGCTTTTCGGCTTTTGGCAGCACAACCTTTGGGCTGGCTATGGTTAGGACTAATTGGCAGTGGATTTATTGCCTACGGAATATATATGCTAATTGCTGCTAGATATCGGTTTTATACTATTAGGTAAAGGTGAGATCGCATAATTGATGATCGCAATCACGCCTGCACTACTTTTTTTTTTAGTATTCAGGATTTCGAGCAATAATCTTTTCTGTTTTTGGTGTGGTTAAATATACTTAATAGTTATGTGATCTAAATATCAACATGGGGATTGGACTTGCGCCTTTCGGCGACGCGTCCCTCCCCATCAATACCGTTGAAAAAAGTAATAACGTGCTTCTATTTATACTCCTTTAAATTTAAATATAAAAGTATTACCTGTTACTTTATATGCAAAATAATGTGTTTAAAATCACTTTTTAGTCATAGATATTTTGAAAAAAAAATAGTTTGTTTATCAAAAACCTTCAATTTACTATTGTCATATTAAGAAAAAGAACTTATAAATGAAAAAGTTTATTCAATAGGGAGTGTTTTAGATTATGTCTTCAGTTGTTAGTCCGATAGATGCAGCCGTCGCAGATTTTGTAGCGGATGGTTTAGAGTTAATTGGAACAGATGGATTTGATGCATTAGTAGGTTCAAATAAAGGCGATTTAATTGAAGGACTTAGCGCACCTGATTTTTTACGTGGAGCTGCTGGAAACGATTTAATTGAGGGTGGACTTGGTGGAGATTTTGTTGAGGCGGGTGGCGGAGACGATATTGTTCTTGGTCAAGGTGGAAGTGATGTTATTTTTACTGGCGACGGGAATGATTTAGTTGATGGTGGTGAAGGCAACGACGTTAGCTTTGGTGAAGGTGGCGACGATTATCTCTACGGCAGTTTCGGCGATGATACTATTTTAGGTGGTGACGGTCAAGATACCATTAATGGTGGTCTTGGCAACGATTTGCTCTTTGGTAATGCTGGAGATGATCTATTTGAGTTTGATGCTCAAAACTTCGATGGCACCTTTATTAATAGAGTTGGAGACTTTACTTTAGGTGAAGATAGCCTAGTTATCAAAGGTACAAGTGATGCTGATGAAATATCTTTTAACTCTAAAAATGGCGTAATATCTATTAACGGGGAAGTTGCAATTAATCTTAACAGTATTGGTGATTCTACAGATATTGACATGGAACAAAATAATGATAATGATTTTGAATTAATGTAAATCCAGTTAAATTGCTTTCTTAATACACTGAGCATAAACCAAATTAGTTTATGCTCAATTTTTTTAGATAATGAAAATCTTGGGAGTAATCTCTGACCGTTTCTCAACAGCGCGGTTGGACAAGCTGCTTGGCTGTGCAAATTACCGCCTTCGGCGGTCAACCGCAATTAGAGCTAGAGCATTCCCTTGCTAGCGGGTGTGGAACAAGGCTCTTAAACAGAGCCGTTTCCATCCGCTCTGTCGGCGACGCGGTGAAGCAGTTGCGGTGGACGGTTAACCCCGCGCTCAATCCTGGCTCGATACAATAGAAATGCTTTTTAAATTAAATATGTATGAGTAGAAGACTACTTTCTTGGTTGAGTTTAGGGTTTGTGACAATTTTCTTATCATTTGCGATTCGGCTTCCTGCGATCGCCGATACTCCTAAACACTATACAGAATTAGAATTTCCCAACCTTCCAGAAATCCAGATTCCCGATTATGAACGTTATGAATTAGATAATGGCATGGTGGTTTATCTCCTTGAAGATCGAGATTTACCCTTAATCAATGGTACAGCTTTAATTCGCACTGGATCTCGCTTTGAACCTGCCAATAAAGTCGGTTTAGCTAGCCTAACAGGCACTGTAATGCGTAGTGGCGGTACAGAAAATCATCCCGCAGCCGAGTTGAATTTGCTTTTAGAACAAAAAGCAGCTAGCGTCGAAACTAGTATTGGCGATACTTCAGGTAGTGCCAGCTTTAATACCCTCACTGAAGATTTAGACACAGTTTTCTCTCTATTTACCGAAGTATTGCGTCAGCCAGCTTTTGCTGACGCTCAACTGGCGATCGCCAAAAAACAGCAGCAAGGTTCAATTGCCCGCCGCAACGACGATCCTCAAAATATAGCCAGTCGTGAATTTGATAAGCTAATTTATGGTGCAACTAGCCCGTATGCTCGAACTGTAGAATATGATACTTTAGCAAATATTTCTCGCCCAGATGTAGTCAGCTTTTATCAAAACTATGTTCGTCCCCAGAGCATAATTTTAGGTATAGTCGGGGACTTTGATTCCGATCAGATGATCAAAAGAGTGCAGTCTGCTTTTGGTGATTGGCAGGTTGATACTTCTCTACCAGCTTTGGAAGCACCCGCAGCAACCCAAGAAGAAGATCGGAGTGTTTTTGTGGTTGATCGCCCCAAGGCAACTCAAAGCAATGTTTTAATGGGTCATATTGGAGGGCAGTTTAACAGCCCAGATTATCCAGCATTAAGCGTTTTAAATGGCGTTTTAAATGGTTTTGGAGGACGCTTATTTAACGAAGTGCGATCGCGCCAGGGTTTGGCATACAGTGTATACGGAGCTTGGAGTCCTAATTATGACTATGACGGTTTGTTTATTGCGGGAGGACAAACCCAAACCAATAATACTGTTCCTTTTATTAAAGCTATTGTCAGTGAGATTAAAAAGCTACGTAATAGTCTAGTTACAGAAAAAGAATTAGCCAATGCAAAAGAATCAATTCTCAATTCTTTTGTGTTTAACTTTGAGAATCCCAATCAGACTCTTTCTCGTCTGATTCGTTACGAATACTTTGATTATCCAGAAGATTTCATCTTTGAATATCAGGACAAGGTGCAAAATACAAATGAAGAAGATATTTTAAAGGTGGCTCAAAAATATCTTCAACCAAATCAGATAGTTACTTTAGTAGTAGGTAATCGCCAGGCAATGAAACCGCCTTTAAGTAGCCTAGAACAAGAAATAAATCTGGTAGATGTTACTATTCCTCAACTAGGTCAAAGTTAACTTTTCTAAACCTGACTATTTTGTTTGACATTGCGATCGGGAAAATAATCATTATATTTTTCCTGATTGTAATGATAGACAGTGCGAATAGGGTAGGGAATACTAATTTCAGCATCATCCAAAGCTTTTTTAATCGCGATCATTGCTACAGTTTGCACGTCGCGTAGCTGCTTTTTGGGAGAACCTGTCCAGTAACGCACGATAAAATCAATAGAACTGTCATTAAAATTGACCACATCAATCTCAGGTGCAGGGTCTTTTATTACTCCAGAAACACTTTTGATAGTTTGTTCTAAAATTCTAGCAGTCTCTGGCAAAGAAGAATTATAGTCCACTCCCACAGCTAAATCCGTTCTCCGAAAGGGATATGCCGTAACTACTTTTACCGCATCAGTAAACACAGTAGAATTGGGCAGTAAAATTTTCTCTCCAGTATAGGTGCGAATTTTGGTGGTGCGAATACTAATGTTTTCTACTTTTCCTTGGTAGTCATTAATCTCCACTTCATCTCCAATCCGAAATGGCTCTTCGACCAATAAAATAATCCCTGCCAAAAAGTTTTTAAATATATCTTGAAAGGCAAAACCAACAGCTACTGAACCTATACCTAGAGTAGCAATAATATCTCCCAAGCTAAATCCAGGAACAGCTAAGAGGCAGGCGAGCAAAATACCAATTGTCCACACGCCAATACGACAAATTTTTCTGAGTAACAACTGTAAAGAAGTACTCTTAATTGTGCGTCTACCGGTTTCGTCGGCAAGTTTTAGGACTACCTGCACTGCATATTTAGTCAAAAACAAAACGATCAAAGCCGACATTATACCTGGCAAAGCTCCGATAGTCTGATCTAGTAATTTCAGCAGAGCTTTGACAATAGTATTGAGAATCTCAGTCATACCTTATCTACTCATAAACATATATAGACATATGTTCTAACATTCTTAGCGGTAAATAACGAAATTTCTAGCTAAACATATAACTAGCTTTTGATCGCCACTATTTGTAGCTTGACATATTTCCCTACGTATAATTAACTAAGCAACAATAATGGAAATGTTGTATTCAAACCTGTAAAATATTAATTAAGGCGTTAATAAATGCAGATGCCATTAACCAGAAACACCTGCAATTGATTGCTTTTGAGAGATATTTGAGTAAATTCATACATTATTTACAAAAGTACTCCAACAATTACGGAAACTTTATACCATGCCCACATATTCACGGATATACTGAGTTTAAGGAACAAAAAACGCCAGTTATTCTGTCATATCAATAATATATATATATCAGTAAATCCATGGAAGACATTAGTAAGTACATCACCTCGATCCAACAAGAAGTTGTGGCTGAGGAAAAAACCGTAAAAATAGCCAGATTAATTATTTTATTAATCAAAATTGAGAAAGAATTGGCTACCGTAAAAACAACTTTAGCTAAACTACAAAGTCATCAAAAAAAATACAACCAAAATTCTCAGCTATCTGAGCAAATTGAACAAAAAATAGCTACAGTCAACCGTCTTTCTGAAAAAATCAGCAAAGCCAGGCTAAATTTAAACTACTATTTTATTTAGTAAATACTTTTGCTACTAAAAAAGTTCATAATTTAATAGCGTCATTAAATAATCTTGTTTACTTTACTGCTTGTAATAGTTTGATAAATGTTAACTAGATCTATCAATAAATCAGAAATTATAAAATAATTTTCCTTAAAGCTGTCGCGGATAGTTCATTATTCTGAGAGTAATCTTAAGACCGCAGATTATTCCCTCTTAAAATAACGGAGTCGTCTTAAATTAGTAATTAACAGTATTTCAGCTTTTAAAGTTTGATTTTAACTAAAAACAGATAACTTGGCGTACTTAACAAAGGATCGGCATTACCGATCCTTTATTATTTTGCCTTCTGTCCTCTGCCTCCTGCTTTCTATCTAAATTTAACTTTCTTGCTATTTTCGAGAAATGATATTAAATTACTTGGGCTAAGAATTTTAAAATTCTCAAGCGCTAATCGATTAAACTTTGCTGAACTGCAATCATATCTCGCTCAACTTTAAGATAACTATATCCTTTAGAAGCAAGAAGATTACAGCATTCTACAGTGGTTTATGGCAAAAGATGAATACACTCAAAGTTAATAATGTCTGGCAACAATTCTGCTTGAAATGCCATCTTCAAAACTTCATAATCAAATCCTTCTGTATCAATCTGTAAAAGGTTAACGTGCTGAATAGAATGTTTTTTTAGCAGCGATTCCATTGTCATTGCAGGCACTTCAATTGTTTCGATAAATTCCTCGATATTAGGAATTATGGGTTTGTTTTTGAGAATAACCTTGAGATCAAAGCTGGCAAGTATTTTAACATATTCGGGTAGTGAGTCATCTTCAACAACCCAATACATCGTAACAGTATCGTCTTCCTTGGCGATCGCACAGTTTTCTAATTTTAGATCTGGTTGATTATGATATACTTTTTTAAGTTCCTTATACAGATTTGGTATCGGCTCTACTAAAACACCAGACCAATTTCCCTTAGAGATAATCGAATATATTGGATCGTCAGATTTACCGTCACAAGCACCAATTTGAACAACGGTGGTTTCAGAATAATTATGGTAAAGCTGTTTTATTAGCAGTTCTAATAAATTGATATTTTGTCCAGGAAAATCGCGAATTCGCTGGATCTTATAGCCATTTTTCCAGAGTAGCGATTGAACCATTTCTTTGATTAATTTGATACTAAAATAATTTCTAATTTTTTATTATTAGACTGAATTCATACTACTGTAGTTTGCCTGCTAGACTATTTCTACCGAAATTAAAAACAGATAACTTAGCCTATGTACTAAAGAACCTATCCCACTAATAAAATTTTAGTAATCCACATATGAATTGTTGCCAAAGTCAAAAGACCATTAAAAACAAGAGGTTGACGTTCCCAACGAACAACTAAACGCCTATATTTTTTTTGAAACCAAGAGAAACATCTTTCTCGGTACGAAAGCGCGGAGTATCATTTTTAATTGGTCTCCCACGATGCTTTTTGGATTTGTAAACTCTTTTGGGAAACTGCGGTCTGATACCTCTTTTTCTTAATTGCGATCGCTTTTCATGGCTATCATAACCTTTGTCTGCTGCTAGCACAGAGAATCTGCATCTTGGACGACCTGGTTTCCCTGTTTGAATTTTGATGCTGTCAAGTAAAGGAAATACTTGTTCTCTTTCACTACCATTAGCTGCTGTAGTTCGATTTGCCATTGGCATACCGTTTCCTTCTGTGATGGTATGAATTAAAATTCCCTTTCCTTTGTAGCCATAAGCTACTTCCTCACTGCCACATGAGTCCAGGGGGAAAAAGAGCCGTCAACCGCCCCATAATTCCAGTTAATCATGCCTTTGTTGTGGGCTATGCCCAAAATTCAAAATTCGGCTTTGAAGTTGCTCTAATGTCCCATCTTGTTGCCACCATTTTAACCAACGATGTGCTGAACTTTTTGATGCCCATTGCTTTCCTTGAGGCAAGTCACACCATATACACCCAGTAATTAGAATGTATAGCAAAGTATGTAAGAATTCAGGTATCAAATTGAGGAATTAAAGAAGGGCGATCGATAACTCCAATAGTAGCCATTAAAGCAGAGGTAAAAAAATCCATCACAGAGCAAAGAGTGAAAACGGCAGGTTTGAATAACACTCAA